>DASWYH010001052.1:0-14690 GCA_036405095.1 Gemmata sp.
TGGAGAATGAATGTCGAAACCCACCCACACCTTCGACCCGGAGGCCAAGGTCTACCGGGATGCCGATGGCCGTGTTGTGATGGACTTGGCGGGGGCACCCCCTGCTGAGTCGATGACCGCCGCCCAGAACGCTGTCGCCGCCGCGTTCGGGTACTCGCCCGCGACCGCGCCCGACATCCTGCGCGTTGTTGGTTCCGGCGCCAATCACGACGAGGACGTTCCGTCCCAGGCCCACCTCGACACCGTGGCGGCGTTCTCGGTCGAGTCGGGGGCCGGCGCTTGAGCTTGCCTCCCACCGTTTCCGAAGAGCAGTTGCTCGCCGCCATCGCGAAGGTCGCGAGCGTGCTATCAGCGAAGAAGCTCCGGCTCGGGATTCACGACGCGGACGACATCGGCCAGATTGTCGCCGTGCTCGCCCTGGAGGCCCTTCCAAAGTACGAGCCGTCGAAGGGCGGTCTGGAGGGCTTCCTTTTTCGTCATTGCTCCAATCGCATTTTAAACATGCGTCGCGACGAACTCGGGCTCCGGTCGGACCCGCCCTGTAAGGTGTGCTACCAGCACGCCCTCGGGGGCGGCGAGGGGCATCCTGACGGCTCGACGTGCCCGGTGTTCGCTCGGTGGTGGGCTCGCCGCCAGAGACGAACGAACCTGACCCACCCGCACGACCTGGACCGGGTCGCGGAGCTTGAGCAGGAGAGCCGGGCCTGGACCGACTCGAACGTCCCCGACTCGGCCGCGAATGCGGAACTGCTCGACCTCATCGACGCGCACGTCCCGCTGGACCTTCGGGCCGACTACCTCCGGATGCGGGCTGGGGAGCAACTCCCGAAGGTGCGACGGGAGCGGGTGCTGCAAGCGGCCCGCGACATCCTCGATGACCCGTGCCAGTACGAGAGCCAAGGCCCGAACACGACGTTTGAGGGCCTGGAGCTGGACGACGACGACGAATAACTCCCCGTCCGGAGCGAATCACCAGTAATGAGTACCAAGGCGACCGGCTTGATGATAACGTCCGCCGGGCACCCGTGGGAGGAGCAACATGATACTATCACCTGCCGCCTTTGACGCCGTGTTCGGCACCGGCGATGAAACCCGGGCCGCGGCCCGCATTACCGGCGCCCAAGTGGCCCCTCCAGCTGACGTGACGACTGAGAAACAAAGTGACGCGCAATGGACTGCGCACCCCGGACAGGTCGATGCACCCGCCCCCACGATGAACCGGTCACGTACCGCCAAGAACATCTGAGTACCCGGTTCCGTCACGTGACGTGAGTAGGGTTGTGGAGGCGAAGGGGTGAACTCGGTCTGCCTCTCCTGCTCAACCCGCGATGCCCGCGTCCTTTGGCCCATCGGCCAGCGTTCCGCTTACCTGGATGATGTGGCCCCCGAACATTCCCCCGTCTTTAAAGGTGAACTCGAACATCCCGTCCCCGCACACCACCACCGCAACCAAAGCCATCCGGTCCATGAACTGCACGCGGGTGAGCGCCTCTTCGCCTTCCTGAAGCCAACCGTCGTTCTTCAGCTCCAGTAGTTCTGCCGAGGCGAAGTTCCGGACTCGCGCGTCCCAGCCGCTCTGGTCGTCCCACAGGGTCTGGGCGGTCACGAACAGCTCGACCTCTTCCTCGCAGTCGTCCCGAGCGAAGCTCACCCGAATGGGTCGGCCGCACCACGGGAACTCGACCTCATACCAATTCAGCCTCCGGTCCAGGGTAAGAGTACCAAAGAACGGGTGGGCCACCATCACCGGTTGGCGAAGCTGCTGTGCCCGTGCGTTTAGTTCAGCGTCGGACGAGTCCGGCCCCAACACCTCTACAAGCTGCGCCCGCGCAACGCGACCCGCTACGGTTGGTTTGGGAAGGCGGATTTGTACGCGGAGAATGTCGTATGGGTGGATGGAGTCTATCGCCGCGCGAAGCTCAGTGTCCGTGAGTCCCGGTTTGGAAAGGTACAGTTCCTGTTCCTCAATGGCACCACTTGGTCGCCGCCATAACACGAACGAGAAGCTGAAAGACCAAAGCGTCTCCTCACCGCCGCGCCCGCCACCTGCTCCGAGTGGATGGACCACGCCGACGAGTTCCACCGGTGCCACGCTTTGGCTGGTGAGGCTTGTTCTGTTCTCTGGCACGGCCTCTCCTGCTCACGTCTTGTTCAGCACCAAGTCTACCACGAAGCACCCGCGCACATGCGGCCCCGGCCTCCGGCAGTGCTCCAGTATCTCTCCGTCAGGGCATCCCGCATCGGCCAAGGCATCCCCAAGTATCGGCATCGCGTCAAAACTCCGGCTCGCGTACATCTGGGCCGCGAGCGCCATGACGGTGTCGGTGCGCCACTCGGGCTCGAACGACGGCGCGCGAAAGGGGTTACCGACGATGTCGCGAAGGAGGTGGCTCTGCGCGACCCGTTCCCGCGCCTCGACGGCATCCAGCTCCGTATCGTACTTGTCGGGAGGAGATTCCCCGGCAGCGGCGCGTGCGACAGCGTGGGCCACGGTGGACGCCGCGCTAATGGCAGGGGGAATTGTTCCGGCGTGCGCCGAAGTCGCGTCGACCGTCGCAGCGGTGGCGTAAATGGCGAAGTCACCCCACCGACCGCCACGGTTGAGGTCGAGAGCGAGCGCCTCCGCGGCACGGGCGACGGCATCGCGCGACTCGGCGGACTCCAACCCATCGGCGTACCCCTCCGAGTTCTCCACCGCAACCCGGCATACGGGTGGCAGAAGCGACCAGATGCGCCGGCAGCACGCGACCGCGAACAGTCGCAACTTCCGGTCGCTGGCGCCACGGTCGCGTAGGAACCCGAGCATCGCGGTCGGGTCGGTGCAGGAGAACCAGTCGGACTCGGTCACGCCCCTCTCCTGCTAAATTCAGGCCGGCACCATTCTCAGCGAGGGCGACCGAGAAAGCGAGCCCCTTGCGGATTGAACCCACAACTCCTCCGCTTGCAGTCTCTTCGCGGCTTGTGGATAATCACACACTTATTTGCATCTCAGCCGCCAGTGCCATTGAACACGACCGCCCCGAACGGCTTCTCGATTCGCCTCTTCCTCACCCGACGGCACGCCCGGCCCGGCTGAAAATTCGGACGATTTCCAGCTTCGAGCGGTTGTAGGGTTCCACGACGTTGTGTTATCCTCTCCTTCTCCAACAGCCGACCGGCATTCCCCCACCCTCCCGACGCCCACGACAATGTCAACAGCCGCCGCGAGCACGTTCAAGACTCACCAACCGGCGCTCAACGAGTTACTTGAGAGCATCCACCGCGGGGAGACCCAACTCCCGGACTTCCAGCGCGGCTGGGTGTGGGATGATGACCGGATTCGCGCGCTCATCGCGAGCGTTTCGGTGTCGTACCCCATCGGGGTCGTCATGTGGCTCGAAACCGGTGGCGAAGGCGCGCGATTCCTGCCGCGACCGTTCGAGGGCGCTCCGAACCCCAGCCCGTCCGCACCTCAGAAACTGGTCCTGGACGGTCAGCAGCGGCTCACCACGTTGTACCGCGTGCTCCGGAGCGGCCAACCGGTGGCGACCACGACGGCGAAGGGAGCCGACATCGAGCGCGTCTACTACCTCAGCATGACCAAGTGCCTGGACGCCGAAACGGACCGCGTCGAGGCGGTTCTGTCCTTGCCGCCGAACCGGATGCTGCTCAGCGACTTCAACCGCCGGGTGGACCTCGACGTGAGCACGGAAGAGCGGGAGCACGAGCAGAACCTCATCCCGCTCGCCATCTTGCTCGACAATATGGCCTACAACCGGTGGAAGACCGGCTACATCCAGCGCTACGCGGCAAGCCCGGAACGGCTCAAGACCCTGTTCGACTTCGAGCAGCAAATCTGGACGAGGTTCTTCCAGTACCGCGTTCCGGTCATCGAGCTGGTCAAAGAAACGCCGCGCGGGGCGGTCTGCCAGGTCTTCGAGAAGGTGAATACGGGCGGGGTCTCGTTGACCGTCTTTGAACTCCTCACCGCGACCTTCGCTGCTGATGACTTCCACCTGCGCCAGGACTGGGACCGCCGGCGGGAGTGCCTGGACGCGCACGCGGTGCTGGCGGATGTCGATTCGAGCGACTTCTTGGCCGCGGTCACGTTGCTCACAACGTACCGCCACGTTCAGACAAGGGGGCGCGGGGCTGTTCGCTGTCGCCGAGAAGATATCCTCCGTCTGGAACTGGCCGACTACCGGGAGCACGCCGACCGCATCGAAGACGGGTTCGTTCGGGCCGCGAAGCTGCTCATCCGAGAGAAAGTATTTGACACCCGTTCCCTCCCCTACAACGGGCAACTCATTCCGCTCGCCGCCATCTGCGCGGCGCTCGGCGACCGGTTCGAGGAGGACACTGTCAAGTTGAAGCTGAGCCGGTGGTATTGGTGCGGGGTGTTCGGCGAGTTGTACGGAGGGGCAAACGAAGCCCGCTTCGCCAATGACCTTCCGGATGTACTCGCTTGGCTCGACGGCGGCGATGAGCCCAAGACGGTGCGCGACTCGTCGTTCACCCCGATGCGATTGCTCACTCTCCAGACCCGACAGAGTGCCGCGTACAAGGGCGTAATGGCCCGCCTCATGCAGGTCGGAAGCAAAGACTTCTTGAGCGGGGACGCGGTCGAGTTGAACAGCTACTTTGAAACGAGCATCGACATCCACCACATTTTCCCGCGGGCGCATTGCGAAAGACAGCGGTACGACCACAGGTTCTGGAACTCCGTGGTGAACAAGGCGCCGCTCTCGGCTCGCACCAATCGCATCATCGGGGGACACGCCCCGAGTACATACCTCACCAGCCTGACCAAGAACCACGCCGTTACCCCGGACCGCCTCGAAGACATCCTGACGACCCATCTCATCAACCCGCAGTTGCTCCGGTCCGATGAGTTCATGGGGTTCATCCGTGAGCGGGCCGCACGGCTCCTGGACCTCATCGAAAGCGCCGCCGGGAAATCGGTAACGGGTCGTGATTCGCAGGAGGTGATGGAATCCTTTTGCGGACCGCTCGCCTACGCGCCGGCCGAGGAGTGAAACAGGTTTTCCGCGACCGTTAGGTCCGGTTCTTCAGCTTCGCCGCCACGACCTGGAACTGCTCCAGCGCGGTCTCCAGGTCGTCGGCAATCTCGTCCGCCAGCACGTCCGGCTTGGGCAGGTCGGCGCTGTCCTCCAGGCTCTGGTCCTTGAGCCAGAACAGGTCCAGGCTCACCTTGTCCCGCTTCATGAGGTCGTCGTACTCGAACGCCCGCCAGCAGCCGTCCGGGGTGGCCTCGGTCCAGGTCGACTGGCGCAGGTGCCGCTCGCCCGGCTTGTAGCACGATACGAACTCGTCCAGGTCGGACCGCTTCAGCGGGTTCGTCTTCAGCGTGAAGTGCTTGTTGGTGCGCAGGTCGTACACCCACAGCTTCGAGGACCACGGTTGCTCACGGGCCGGCTTCGCGTCGAAGAACAGAACGTTCGCCTTGACCCCCTGCGCATAGAAGATACCGGTCGGGAGCCGGAGCAGCGTGTGAACGTCGAACTGCCGCAACAGGTTGGTGCGCACCTTCTCGCCGGCCCCGCCCTCGAACAGCACGTTGTCCGGCACCACGATGGCGCATCGGCCGTTCACCTTCAGCAGCGTCTTGACGTGCTGGAGGAAGTTCAGCTGCTTGTTCTTGGTCGCGGTCCAGAAGTCCTGGCGCTCGTACGCCGTGTCGTCCTTCTCCAGGTCGCCCGCGTCGTTCAGGATGGTGATGGTGCTCTTCTTCCCGAACGGCGGGTTGGTCAGAATCAGCGAGAACCGGTCGCCTGGGTCGGTCGCGAGCGAGTCGGCGCCCGACACCACCGGGCACCGGTCCGGTTCGCCGGCCTTCGACGGTCCCGGGTCGATGCCGTGCAGGTACAGGTTCATGATGCACAGCCGGGCCGTGTTCGGGACCAGCTCCCAGCCCTTCACGAACGCGGTCCGCAGGTGCTTCTTCTGGTCCTTGTCCAGTTCCTTGCTGTAGTTCTTGATGACGTAGTCGTACGGGGCCAGCAGGAACCCGCCGGTGCCGCACGCCGGGTCGCCGACCGTGTCGGCCGGGGTCGGCTGGACACAATCGACGATGGCCCGGATGAGCGGGCGCGGCGTAAAGTATTGTCCGGCCCCCTGGCCCGCGTCGGACATGCTCCGCTCAATCAGCCCTTCGTAGATGTCGCCCTTCACGTCGGCGTCCATCGACATCCACGTTTCCTTGTCGATGAAATCCACCACCAGCCGGCGCAGGGTCTCGGGCTTCTCGATGACCGACTTGGCCCGCTTGAAGATGGCCCCGAGCATCCCGGGCTGCTTGGCCAGTTCTTGGAGGGCCTTGTCGTAGTGCCTCTTCAGGGCCTCGCCGTCCCTGCTCACGAGGCTCTGCCAGTTGTACTCCGCGGGGACAATCGGCGGGCGGTTGTACGGCGCCTTGGTGACCTCGTCGGCCATCTTCAGGAACATCAGGAACGTGATTTCTTCTGTGTACGAGAGATACGGAACCCCGTCGTGCCACAGCACGGTCGCGAAGTTCCACGCCTTATCGACGATGCGTTTGCTCTCGGCGCTCATGCCGGGTCACTCCGTGGGCAGTTCGATGAGGTCGAGAACCAGTGAGCTGTCGGTGTTGATGAGCAGGGAGGCAGCGAGGCCCGTTGCGTCCGCGGTCGAAACATCGGCGGGAAGACCGCTCACGCCGACGAGCGGCGCGTCGAACTCGCCGGCCCACGCGTTGTACGCCTGCCGGAAGCTCGTGGCCGTCTCGACGTAGTGCGCGAGGTGTAGACCCAGAGCCGGGGCCAGCGCACGCACCCGATTCTGCAACGCGGTCCGCCAACCGGCTCGGGTCTCGTAAACGGTCGTGGCCGCGCCGCGCGGGCTGTACACGTTCACGTCGTGACAGACGAACACCGCAGCCCGACCGGCCGGCGTGTCGCAGGACGGGTCCGGCGCTTCCGCCTCATCCGGGACCGGAAGGTACGCCTCCTCGTTCGGCGTTGGGAACCGTTTCGGCAACAAGCGGGCGGCGCCGTCGCGAGGGAGCACGACAGCGAACTGCCCGACTTGGCGCTCGATGTCGGACCGGTGGCAGGTGGCGTAGACATCCACACCGAACACGATAAGTGGGCGTTCGTCCGGCAGCGACAACCGAAGCGCTTCGGCAACCTGCTGGGCGGTGCGGGTCACCGCGTCCAACTCGTTGGCGTTCGGAAAGCGCTCGGATGTCGGCTCGGGGAGCCGTGCCCCGACGAACCCCGCGCCGGTGACCAGCACCTGTTCGGTGCGCCGGCCGGATATCAGCAGGAGGGCGTGGCACAGGGACTCGGTCGCGACATCGACCGGTCGCTCGCCCCAACGGTGGAAGAGCCGGACCACGCGCGGGTCACCTTCGGACCGAGACAACACGGCCACACGACCCGACGGCTGGCCGGTACGCGGGGTGCGTTTGCCCGTTCCTTGAGGCGGCGGGTCAACCTGCCCCATCGGCCGCTCCTTCGTTCCCGAACGAGGAGCCTTCCTGCTGACCGCGGGCGCGTTTGCGCTTCAGTTTCGTGGCCTTGGCCGAGCCGGCGTCGGTGCTTCGGCTCTGCCGGATGCGGTCGAGCAGCACGGACGCGGGTTCGTCGGCCGGGTCTTGCGGGACCAACCGCCCGGCGAACGCCTCCTTCAGAATGCTCTGCCGGAGCCGCGAGGCACGCTTCAGGCTCGCGTCGATGTAGTTCTCCGTTGCGTCGATGACCGACAAGCGTTGCTGCACTTCAGTGATGATGACCTTCTGTTCTTCCTCCGGTGGCACTGGAACCGGAAACCGCCGCAACACACTCATGTTGATGGACGCCAAGTTGACGCTTTGCTTGCCGGCGCGAGAGAACCATTCCTGGCCAAAAGTGTTCCCGTGGTGGGAAACAAACTCCGAACCGATGGAATTGCTGAAGAGGCGGGCACGGAAGACATGGTTTTGATGAATGCACTGCTCGATTTCACCACGCCAAATCCAGCCGCGCCCAAGCTTGTCCCTGTCGCCTCCTTCGTTAAAGAGAATGTCGCCGCGCTGAAGTTGGAGTTCGGCGATGTCTTCCTCCGTCGCCTCAATGGTTTTCATTTCGGAGAGGTCAAGGTAGCCGCGCTGGACGTTGGCGACTCGCAAGTACGGCACCTCACGAATGCGGTCTTCGGGCTTCCGCTTCTGCCCCTTTGTGATGCCACCGGCCAACTCAGCGAGCATGTCCATCGTTCCCCAACACCAGCACGCAGGTAACTGGGGTAACCCATCCATGTCCGGCGACACGGGTTCAGGATATTTTTCCCGCCAGCCCTTCGGCGGGGTCTTGTTGCTCGCGGTGAACTTGGCCTCCTGGTCGGCTTCCCACTTCCGACGGCGGTCGGTCAGGATGCGGTCGAGCAGCGCCGACGCCGGCTCGGCGTTGGGGTGCGCGGCCCGCCAGTCGGCCGTGAGTTCGCCGGTCACCGCAGCCTTGAGCACCGCCGCCCGGTACTTCTTCAGGTTTGCCCGCGCTCGTACCAGCGCCGCAACCCCGGCATCAACGTCGGAAAGTAGCTCATCAACTTTTTCGACGATACGATGTTGCTCCGCGAGCGGCGCAATCGGTACGCGAATCCGTTTGACGATACCCAGATTCAGATTCGGTTGCATTCCGCCAAGCGATTGGCGGCGAAGCTCCTCGTAGTGACTTTGAAGGAATGTTTTGAGGTATGGTCGGCATTCCGCGGCAGGACCGTTAAGCTGTATTGCCGCGAGTGCCTGGTTGATGGTAGCTTCAATCAGCAGTTCCGAAACCTTGCCGCGCGTCTTACCCTCGCCGTAGAGGGCCAAAAGCAAGGTGTGTTTCGGATAAAGACGCAGGTTAGTGTTTTGAAGAGCGGCATTAGTAACATTCTCGCTTGCTTCTTCTACCGAAAGCTGATTGACAGCCGAGCTTGTTACCCAGGGGACTGAGCCTCCCTTCCAGTAGTCCTCAATATCTCGGCTTGGTGTTGTACCTGTCCCAACTTCCGCAAGGTCAGCCACGGTACACCACGCCCACCCGCTCGGCAGTCCTGTTACCTCCGTCATGCCGCGAGTCTCGCATTCAGGTCTTCGAGCAGGCCCGTAAGCCGGTCACCGAACAGTTGGTGCGCCTTGCCGAGCCCGCCCATCTGGTTGAACGGCACTTCAGACAGGTCGTCCGGGTCGATGCTCAGGCTGGTCGCGATGTGGTCCTTAATCGCGTCCAGCCACTTTCGGTGCTCGGCGCTGAACACCGCGCCGGCGTCCGTCTGGTCCTTGAGCCACGCTTGATACCGCTGCTCGACCGTGCGTTCGACCGGGAACAGGTCCGAAGCGGGGTCGAGCGCGTGCCGCACGAGCGCGACCACGTCCACCAGCTTTTTGCCGCCCTCGCCCTTCACCTTGGCGGGCTCGACGGCCGCGAACGCCGCCCACACCCGTTCCGGCTCCAGCCGGTGCGGCGGGCGCTTCAGCGCGTCGGCCAGGTCCCGCACCTGCGAGTAACGTAGCCCCGCCCGGTGCGGCCGGCTGTAGAGGATTTGCAACGCCTCGATTTCTTCCTTGTGGTCGTCGAGGAACTGCCGGAACGACGTGACCAACCCGCGCGCCTTCTCCAAAGCCGCGGCATCGAACTCGGCCCGCAGAACCGTGTCCTTCGCGCCCTCCGCGACCACCTGTTCGAGTTCCGCACGGGCGTCCAGAATCGCTTTCCGCAGGCCCGGATTGTGGAACGGCTTCAGCGCCTCGCGCATCCGCTCCTCTTCGGCCTTGTCGAACTGGGCGTCGGTCGGCTCCTGGCCCGCGGGCAACTGGAACTTGGCTATAGCGTGCTGGGCGACCTCGTCGGGGTCGATGCTCTTGAGCAGGGAAGCGGCCAGTTCGCACACGGTCGTGCCGCCCGCGGCCTTCGCGATGGCACCTTCCTGCTTATCGCTCAACTGGCGCTCCAGGCGCGTCAGCCGCGAGGCGAGCGTCGAGACCAGTTCGGCGTCCGCAGCCCCGGTCTTGACGGCGTCCAGCACCTTATCGAAGGGGATGAACGGCTTGCTGTTGAGCGACTTGGTGGCCTGCTTCTCGTCCTCGCACACGCCCACCGCGTCCACGATGACGAAGTGCGTCTTGGCATGGGCGTCCGGGGTGACGCTCTTGAGGCTGTCCGCATCGATGATGCGACAGCCCCGGCCTTTCATCTGCTCGAAGTACGCCAGCGACTTGATGTTCCGCATGAAGATGAGGCACTCCAGCGGCTTCACGTCGGTGCCGGTGGCAATCATGTCCACGGTCACGGCCACGCGCGGGAAGTAGCTGTTGCGGAAGTCCGCGAGCAGGTCCTCGGGCTTTTTGCCGGTGCTCTTCGAGGTGATTTTCTGGCAGAACTCGTTGCCCTTGCCGAACTCCTCGCGCACCAGCTTGACGATGTCCTCGGCGTGCTGGTCCACCTTGGCGAAGATGAGGGTCTTCGGCACCTCCGTGCGGCCCGGGAAGATGACCGGCAGGTTGTCGCGGAAGGTCTGGATGACGAGCCGGATTTGAGCGGGCACGACGACATCGCGGTCGAGCTGGGTCGCGGTGAACGTCTTGTCCTCGTCGAGTTCCTTCAGCTTCTTCTTCTTGGTCCGGCGGTCCCGGTGGAGCACGAACGTGCCCGGCTCCTTGACGAGTGTGACGCCGTCCTTGCCGACCTGGGTCTCGATGCGGAACACGTCGAACCCGACGTTCACCCCGTCCGCGACGGCCTTCTCGTGCGAGTAGTCCTGCACCAGGTTCTGGTTGAAGAACCCGAGCGTCTGGGCTGTGGGCGTGGCGGTGAGCCCGATGGTGAAGGCGTCGAAGTAGTCGAGCACCTGCCGCCACAGGTTGTAGATGCTGCGGTGGCACTCATCGACCACGATGAAGTCGAACGTCTCGATGGGGATGGCCGGGTTGTACTCGACCTCAACCGGCTTCTTCGGGAGCGCGCCTTCGGTTTCGTAGAGCGACCCCTCCTCGTTCTCCTCTTCGTAGTCCTCATCACCCTTGAGCATCGAGAACAGCCGCTGGATGGTGGTGATGACGACCTTCGCGGACTGCGGGATACCGTTCTTCTTGAGCTGCGTGACCGTGTACTCGTCGGTGAACTTCATCCCGGTGTGCGGGCTGGTGAACTGCTGGAACTCGTTGAGCGTTTGTCGCCCGAGGTTGTTCCGGTCCACCAGGAACAGGATGCGCTTGGCCCCGGCGAACTTGGCGAGCCGGTAGCACGCGTTGACCGCGGTGAACGTCTTCCCGCTGCCGGTGGCCATCTGGATGAGCGCGCGGGGTCGGTTGGCGGCGAGGGACTTCTCCAGTTCGCGAATCGCGACCGACTGCACCGACCACAGTTTGGAGGCGTCCAGCGGGGGCATCAACTTGAGCCGCGCCCGCACCTGCTCTTGGAGGCCGACGAGCCGGAGCAGTTCTTCGGGCTTGTGAAAGCAGAACACCTCGCGGCTGCACGCGTCCGGTTCGAGGTAGTTGGTGAACTGGGTGACGGTCCCGGTGGACTCGTACGCGAACGGGAGCGGCAGCGCGTGGGCCGGAAGGTTCTTGGGGAGCCCTTCCGTGTACTTGGCCGACTGGGTCTCGACGCCGGTGAGCGTGTGCCCCTCGGGCTTGGCCTCGACGACCCCGATGGCCTTGCCGTCGGCGTACAGCAGGTAGTCGGCGGCTCCGGTCTTGAGCTGGAACTCACGGACCGCCACGCCGGTGCCGGCGTACACGTTCATGTCCGCGAAGTCCTGCACCACCCAGCCGGCGGCGGTGAGCAGGTGGTCGATGCGCTCGCGGGCCTTCTGTTCGGGCGTCATGGCAGTTGTTCCAAGTGAAACTAACCGCCCAATTTACGTTAGACTGGCCCGTGTGACAAGCGCGGTGGTCGGCCCAACGACAGCGAGAGGGGCTAAGTGCCTCAGCGCCACCACTCGGGGTCGCAGTGACGTTCGAGCCAGTCTGCCTCGAACCCCCGGCTGACCTTCTTCGGCTGGGCCTGAAGAGGGCGGATGACAGCGTACACAACCCCAGCTTTCGCTCGCTCCGGTTTGCCAGACGTGCGAGCTTTGTTTTTTGGCGGCTTGGCAACTTTTTTTGTTTTTATGCGTTCTGACTTCGCGTCTGGCTGATTTGTTTGTTGAGCTGTGACCAACTTTTGGCTCGACTCCACCACTTGGGGCTTAACGGGAGCAACGACAATAGTCGGCTTGACCGCGCAGACGATTGTTCGTTGTTCCCGAGCGTATTCTACCCAAGCCTTCCAGTTGGCAGGCACAGTTCCTTGGGCTTGTCGGCAGTTACGTCTCTTTCCTTTCCGGCGTTTCTTTTTTCGGCCCGTTGGAGGAGCTGGGAGTGAAGGTTGCTGGGGAACTCGTTGGGAGCCTTCTTCCGGCCGCGTTTGCTCGCCACTATGAACTTGAGAGCGACCGTTCCGGGCTTCGAGTTCGGCAACAATAATCGCTGCCAGTTCACTACCTTTCGACCGCTTTGACCATTTGTGCAACTCAGCAGTAGAAATCTCGCGAACCCCACTGCGAAGCTGCCATTCCCACTCGCTGGTGATTGGAAGTTCGGACTGCTGGTTGCCATTTGGTGAAATCTCAGCCATCATCGTCGCCCTCCGTGCCAAGCTCGGATACGCCACGCAATGCCAGGATAACACAGGTCACAACCGCAATGCTCTTAAATTCGACCTTTAATATGCACTCGCTTGGAATCCGACACGCCAACGTAGGACTCTGGCTTGAGTCATTTGGGGGCGTTGCTGGCACTGACGTGCTAAACGGGTCGGGCACCGCCCCAGAATCGCCCCAGAATCGCGGTAACAGGCGGTAAATGGCGGTAGCGAGCGGTAAAGCCGAGGTGGTCGCGAAAGGCTTGAATTCCCAGCGTTTTCGTCGTTTTCGCCGGAAATCCGACGTGTCCCACCAACCCCGTCCCATCGAACTCCGGAGCCGAAGGTTACAGGTTCAACTCCTGTCGGGCATACTGATACAAGTCCTTGCCGAGCAGCGGGTTCCCCGCTGTCCCCCTCTCCCGAGGGTGCGGCTCCAAAAGCCGGTTCGTGGGTAGTCACTACCCGCGCCGGCACGGAGGCCGCATCATGTCGCAGGTCCGCATCCCCGAACTAAAGTTCCACAAACCCACGAACCAGCACTACGTCTGGTGGAACAAGGCGCGCGTCCACATGGGCGCCGATCCCGCGGTCGCGCAGGCCCGGTACAAGCGGTGGGTGGCGGACCTGCTCGCCGGCGACACCGCCCCGAGCGTGCGGCCCGCTACCCCCACCAACCCCGCCGCGGAGCGCACCGTCGCGGAGGTGCTCCTGGCCTACTGGAAGTTCGCGCTCACCGAGTACGCCGGCGACACCGAGTCCCGGCGCTCGGCGCGGCACCGCATCTGGCAGGCGATCGAGGCCGTGCGGGGCCGGTACGCCGACGTGCCCGCCTCCCGGTTCCGCGGCCCCCAGCTCAAAGCGCTCCGGGACGAGCTGGTGAAGAACCGGACCGTCATCAACAACGGGCGGGACACGGGGCGCCCGATCACGCGGACCTACGTCAACTACCTCGTGGCGTGCGTCCAGCGCGTGTGGAAGTGGGCGCTGTCCGAGGACCTGGTGCCGGCGGACGGGGCCGCAACCGTGGCGGCCCTCGCGCCGCTCGCCAGGGGCAAGGGCGGCCGGGAGCCGGCGCGCGTGCTCCCGCCGCCCCCGGGCTGGGAGGAGGCGCTCGTCGAGCTGCCGCCGGTGCTGGTCGCGATGGTGCGCACCCAGGCGCTCTGTGGGATGCGCCCCCAGGACGTGTGCCGGCTCCGGCGCCGGGAGCTGAGCACCACCGCCCGGGAGAAGGTGGAGATCCCGGGCACCGGCCGGTTCGTGGCCGCGCGCCTGATCGACGGCGCGCCCGTGTGGTTCTACGCCCCCTCGGAGCACAAGACGAGCTGGAAGGGCAAGCCCCGAGTGATCGCGATCGGCCCGCGCACCCAGGCGCTCCTGACCCCGCTCCTGGAGGGACTCGGCCCCGACGACTTCGTGTTCTCGCCGGCGAAGGCACTCGCGCAGGTCGGGCGGGGCAACCGGTTCAAGCGCCAGGGGTACAGCACCCGCTACCAGACCCGCCAGTACGCCCAGCTCGTCGAGCGCGCCATCGAGCGCGCGAACCGGCCGCGGGTCGCGGCCGGGTGGGCCGCCGACGAGCTGGTACCCGAGTGGACGCCGAACCAGCTCCGGCACCTCGCGGCCACCGTCGTCGGCGACGAGATCGACCGCGAGCACGCCCGCGCGCTGCTCGGCCAGTCCAGTTCCGACGTGATCGACGTGTACTTAGAGCAACAATTAGGCAAGGCGTGCCGAGCTGCCATAACTTGCGGGTAATGAATCGGGGGCCGGCGTGGTAGAATGTACACCACTACCACTTACCCGGGCCAACCGCCATGACCGCCCACCGCCCGCCGCGGGTCGCCCCCGCCGTTATCGACCCGGTCGCGCACCTCGTCTGGGCGCGGGCCATCGCGCGCGGGGTGCGCGCCGACTTCCGGTTCGTCCGCGGCTCCCAGGAGGAACTCGAACTCGAAGCGACCGCGTACCTGGCGCTCTGCGAGTGCGCGCACCGGTTCCAGTTGGCGAAGGTGCCCGCCGGCGGCTGCGCGGACGGCGCGTTCCGGGGGTGGTGCGCGATCGAGGTGCGCTCCCGGT
>DASWYH010001053.1:0-6587 GCA_036405095.1 Gemmata sp.
CTCGCGTAGCGCGGGTTGCGGTCGAAGTTGTTGGGGCCGACCGTTACCGTGGTGCTGTTCTCGACGAGCAGATTGTGCTCGTAAGCGGTCCAGCAGGTGTTGCCCGTCACCACCACCCCGCGGGCGTGGTCGAGGTGAATATTCACCTTCACGTCGCTCAGGATGTTGCCGCTGATGGTGACGTGCCCGTCGCGGAGTTCATCGGTGCCTTTTGCGTTCGTGGCGCTCGGCCCTTTGATGCGGATGTTCGCGGACCCGGGGGCGGTGTGGTTGTGCTGGATGGTGCAGCCCGTGATCGCGACCTCGGCGTTGGAGCCGCCGGTGCTGTCGATCAGCACGTTCGCGGCGGGCGGGCCGTTCGGGCCGTGGTTGCTTTCGAGATCGCACCCGGTGATCTGGAGGTTCCGCACCTGCCCGGCCCGCGCGACGATGCCGCCGCGCTCGCAGTAGCTGACGTGCGAACCGGTCACGTTGATCTGGTGCAGGTTCACATTATCAAGGTAGATGCCGATCCCGCGGTTCTCGTAGATGTGGCAGTCCGAAATGACCACGTTGCGGTTGCGCGTCGTGAGGTGGATGCCGTGGTTGCACTTCCGAATCAGCACCTTCGAGACGGTGAGCTGCATGGTCCCCGTCGCCTCGATCCCGTTCGCGCTCTCGTGCGCGCCGACGATTTCCAACCCTTCAACGATCGGCATGCGCTCGGCCCACACTTGCGCGTTGACGGTTTTCGGGTCCGCGGTGCCGGTGTGGGCGCCGACGAACTTGAACGCGGGGCCGGCGCCCGCCATCACGACGCGCGCGGTCCCGTCGCCGCGGAGAACCGCAAACCCGGTCCTGTTCAGGTCCACGAGGACCGTCTTCGAGATGCGGTAGGTGCCGTGTGGGAATAGGGTGGGACCGTGGCCCGCGTTCACCGCGTTCTGGACCGCCTGCCAGTCGTCGGTGGTGCCATCGCCCTTGGCGCCGTGGTCGCGCACGGTCCCGTGTGGCACTTTGGGCCGCGCCGGCGGTTCCGGGCGCGGCGCCGGTTGCGTTTGCCCGACCATTGCGACGAGCAGGCACGCGAGACCGGCGAGCAGGACCCCGCCGCCGAACGGAACGTAGACGCGACGCAACATGCGGACCCCTCCGAGTGATTGGAGCGAGCGTACCCGCGGGACCGTTCGCCGGGAAGGTACAATTTGCCCGTGGACCATGCGCGCGAGGGAGCCGTGAGCGCACTCGACGACCTGCTGAACGCGATCGTGACCGACCCGCGCGAAGAAACGCGGTGGCTCGTTCTGGCCGATTACCTGGAAGAGTTCGACGACCCGCGCCGGGCCGAACTCCTTCGGTTGCACCGCAAGCTCCTCGCGACGTGCTGCGCACCGGGCGCGCACCCCAAGCGCCGCGCGTGGCACGCGCGCATCGCGAAACTGATCGCCGGGGGAGTAAAGCCCTGCGTGCCGCAGCGCACGTTGACGCTACCGGGCGGCGTACCGCTGGTCGGGTCGTTCATCCCGCCGGGTGCGTTTCGGATGGGTGATAAAACAACGGAGATATCGAAACCGGTCCACACGGTGACGATCGGTTACGGCTTCTTTTTAGGAGTCCACCTCGTCACTCAGGCGCAATGGCGGGCGGTGATGGGCACCGATCCGAGTCGCTTCAAAGGGGCAAACCGCCCGGTCGAGAGCATTAACACGCACGATGTGCAGGAGTTCTGCGCGCGCGCGACCACAGCGCTGGGCGGGTTGGCAACGGTTCGCCTCCCGTTGGAGGCTGAGTGGGAGTACGCTTGTCGCGCGGGAACGACGACCCATTACCACTTCGGTACTCGGATCGGCCCCGAACTCGCGAACTACGACAGCAGCAGGTCTTGGAACGGCTCACGGGAACAAACCGAGCGCGGTGAGACGACCAATGTCGGCTCGTTCCCCCCCAACCCGTGGGGCCTGTTCGATATGCACGGGAACACGGAAGAGTGGTGCCTGAACGAGTTTCAGTTCGGGTACGCTGGCACAGGAGCGGTTCACCTGACCGAGCAAGACGTGGCCGAAGAACTCAAGCGGGCCAACGAGCGATGGCGCCCGGTGCGGGTTGGGGACTGGGTCCGGGTCGCGCGGCGGGGCGGGGCATGGCTCACCCGCCCGGAATGGTGCGGTTCGGGGAGCCGGGATTCGACACTTGACGGCGGCGGTTCGAGTGACGGTTTTCGGGTTTGCTTCCGACTGGGCTGACGCGACCGGCGAGCGGCGGGTGCGAGCCGCTCACCGGCAAACCACGCTACTTCTTCGCCTTCACTTCCCAGTAGTGCAGCACGTACTCGGCGCCGTCGGCGCCTTTGACGGTGGTGGTGCGGTCCGGTTCCCAGTCGCCGAGCTTGAACCGGTGCGACACGATCCGCGTCCCCGGCTTCAACAACTTCTGGAGCACCGGCGCCATCCGCGCGCCGAGGTCGTCGCCGATGTAGATCAGCACCACGCTCGCCTCGGCGCACACCGCCATGTCCTTTTCGTTGAGGATGTCGCCCTCCTTGATGACGATCTTCTCGGCGACGCCCTCGTCTTTTGCCTTCTCCTGCGCTTTCATGACCATCTTCGGATCGATGTCGATGCCGATGCCCTTCTTCGCGCCCAGTTGCTTCACGGGGCGGATCAGCATCACGGCGTCCCCGCAGCCCGGGTCGAAGACGATGTCGTCTTTCCCGATCTTGGCCATCTTGGCCATCTCGTCCACGATGTCGTTCGGGGTCGGGACCCACCGCACCACGATCTTGTCGAGCTTCTTGTCCTCGGTGGTGAGGTCGAGCTTCACCGCGTCGCCGGCCTTCACGCTCACCTCGCGCGGGCGGGTGATCTTCGTGTAGTTGTTCGGCTCGACGAGCGCTTCCACTTTGAACTTGTACTCCTTGCCGGCGTCGAGCGGGCCGGTGGTGAAGGTGTACGTGCCCCCGGTGCCCTTGATCGCGGTGCCGTCCACCTTCACGATGGTGTCCTTGTACCCCCGCTCCGGGGCCAGGATCGTGATGGTGGCGGTCTTCTTGTCCTGGGCGCGCGCGGCGCCGACCGCGACAACCAGCGCGACCAATCCGACGCTCAGCCTCTTCATGACGCGATGCTCCCTGTGCCGTTCGTCTGCGTTGGGGTGGTTATTCCTTGGAACCCGGTCGCGGGTAGAGTGTACCAGCCTTCACAACCAGTTTCACCCGCCGAAGCGCTTTGATATCGGTCGTCGGGTCGCCGTCCACGGCGACGAGATCGGCGAGCATTCCGGCCTTGATCGTTCCGATCTGGTCTTCGAGGTGGAGCGCCTTTGCGGCGACGCTGGTGGCCGATCTCAGTGCCGGGACCGGTTTCATCCCGTACTCCACGAGCAACTCCAACTCCCGCGCGCCGTCGCCGTGAGCGAACACGCCGATGTCGCTCCCGTTAACGATGGTGACGCCCGCTTCCAGGGCGGCCTTGAAGCTCTCGCGCTTGGATTTGAGTTCTTGGGTTTCGGGCCGGCCGGGCTGCCAGCCGCCGAAGTAGCGGGCGTACGCCTCGGCCGCGGCGAGGGTCGGGCAGTACCCGACGTTGTGTTTCGCCATGAGCCGGAACACCTCGACATCGCCGCCGTCCCCGTGCTCGATCGTCTCGACCCCGGCGAGCGTTGCGCGCCGCATGCCCTCTTTCGATTGCGCGTGTGCGACGACCGGCACCCCGGCGTCCCGCGCGGTGCTCACGATCAGCTTCAGCTCGTCGAGCGCGAACGTGGGGCGGGCCGCGCCGTCCGGCCCGTGGGCGCCGTCGGCGTACACCTTGATCCAGTCCGCGCCGCCGCGGATCTGCTCGCGGACGACCGTGCGGAGCTTGGCGCCGTCGGCCTCGTCGGCCCCTTGCGGGATGCGCCACTCGGGCGCGAACTTCCGCGGCGCGTAGGTGCCGGTGGCGACGATGGCCTTGGTGGTGACGAGCACCCGCGGCCCCGGGATGATGCCCTTCTCGATGGCCGATTTGAGGCCCACATCCGCGAACCCCGCGCCCTCGGTGCCCAGGTCGCGGAGCGTGGTGAACCCGCTCAGCAGGTCGGCCTTCGCGTGGACCGTGGCCCGACAGACGCGCTCCGCGAGGGGCTCCTTGAGCACCTGATCGTCCCACTTCGCTTTGTCGTAGGGGTAGAGCAGGAGGTGCGAGTGCGCGTCGATGAGGCCGGGAAGAAGGGTCGCGCCCGGGAGGTCAATTTCCTTGACGTTCTTTGGACGCGTGAGCTCCTCGGGCGGTCCGGCGAACGCGATCTTCTTCCCCTCGATCAGGACCACCCAGCCCGCGCGCGGGGTGGCGGCGGCGCCGTCGAACACGCGGGCCGGTTTGAGCAGGACCGGCGGGTCCGGTTGCGCGCTGAGGCGCGCGGGCAGCGCGACCGCGAGGGCCGCGCACAGCATACGAAACATGGCGTTCTCCCGGTAGTGGGACCGACGGTCAGCGCGCGATCACGTCCCAGTCGAGTGCGTCCTTGTCGAGTGCCGGGAGGTCGTAGGGCATCGCTTCGAGGTATTTGGGAGCGGCCCCCGTGTTGAACACCACCACGCGCTCGTCGGGTTTCACCGTGCCCGCCCGGACCATGCGCTCCAGCACATCGAAGCACACCGCGGTTTCGGGGCACACGGAGACGCCCTCGGCGGAACTCGCGCGCTGCATCCACCGCGCGATTTCGGACTCGCGCCCGACGGCCGCGAGTCCGCCGCTGGCGCGGACGGCGTCGAGGATCATGAAGTCCCCGACCGCGACGGGCACCCGCAGCCCGCTCGCGACCGTGCGCGCGTCGGGGTACAGTTCGGCGAACCGCTCGCCCTTTTCGAAAGCGGTGACGATGGGCGCGCAGCCCTCGGCCTGGCAAGAAATGAGGCGGGGGAGGCGAACATCGGGCGCGAGCCACCCCAGCGCGGCCAACTCGGCGAACGCTTTCCACATCCCGACCAGCCCGGTGCCGCCCCCGGTCGGGTAGAAGATCGCGTCGGGCAGGTCCCAACCCATCTGTTCCGCGATTTCGAGCCCCATCGTCTTCTTGCCTTCGAGGCGGTACGGCTCCTTGAGCGTGGACAGGTCGAACCAGCCCATCCGCTCGGCGCCGTCTTTGACGATCTTGCCGCAATCGTTGATGAGCCCGTTCACCCGGAACGCCTTCGCGCCGTAGAGCTGTGCCTCGAACTGGTTCACGGCGGGGGTGTCGTGCGGCATGAACACGAAGCACTCCAGCCCCGCACGCGCGGCGAACGCGGCTGCGGCCCCGCCCGCGTTCCCGGCGGTCGGCAGCGCCACCCGCTTGACGCCCAGCCACTTCGCCATACTGATCGCGGCGGTCATCCCGCGGCTCTTGAAGCTGCCCGTCGGCAGTTGCGACTCGTCCTTGACGAAGAGTTGCGACAGCCCGAGTTGCTTACCGAGCCGCGGGCAGTGCAGGAGGGGCGTCATGCCCTCGCCGAGCGTGACCGGTTCCTGATCGGCCGGGAGCGGGAGCAGTTCGCGGTACCGCCACAGCGACGGCGGGCGCTTCGCGATGTCCTGGGGCGTAACGGCCGCCTTGACCGCGTCGAGGTGATAGCGGACCCAGATCGGGCGCCCGTTGTGCATGTTCGCGAGCCGGCCGAACGGGAGCGCGGTGCCGTCGATCGCGGCTTCGAGGTGCGAGACGTAGTGGTTCATTGTGAGCCGGAGCAGGGGCCAGGAGTGACGAAGCGGTTGACACGAGCCGCGTTCGGGTTTGGACGGAAGCCCGATCAAACAGGGAGAGGGGACGGGATTCAGGATAGCGATTTCGCGGTTGCTTGGTTCGGAACCCGTGGTGAGCGGCGCGAGATGTGAGCCCCGGGTGACGCGGGGCCCCGATCGCAACCCGGGCGCGGTGCCCACGATCCCATACACGGGCCGGCTTTGGTTTTTGTGGCACCGACAGTCCGGTCCGTGTGGCTTCAGTCGCCGGACAGACCAAAATGTCGGTGCCACAAGAAACAGACACACCCGGGCGCCGCGATCTGGGGGCGCAACCCGAAGGGCTTTGGCACTTCAAGTTGTTGCCTCGGGATCCGGCCGGGGCTACTGACCCACCTCCCACACGGTCGCGGTGGTGTCGGGGGCGCTGGTGACGAGCGTTTTGCCGTCGGGTGAGAAGGCCATCGCCGCCGGGGGCGTGCCGGGTACGGTCAGGGTCTCCAAGAGTTTGCCGGTCGCCCAGTCGAAGATGAGGACCGGGGTGCTCACGTTCGTACCGAACGAGGGCTGGCACGCGACCGCGAGCCGCTTCCCGTCCGGGGTCAGCACGAGCAGCGCGTTGTGCTTGCGCGTCCCGAGGGGGAAGGACCGGATCTCCTTGCCTTCCAGGAAGTCGAACACGATCACCTTGCCGTCGCCGGTCGCGAGGCCCGCGGTCTTGTTGTCCGGCCCCGCCACCACGTGCGGTTGGAGGTACTGCGACTTCCCGACCATCTCGCCCTTCTTGGCCCCGGTCGTCAGGTCCCAACCGGTCACCACGAGTTCCTCCGCGCCCTTGCCCGCGGGCCGGTTCCCGGCGGTGACCAGGTACTTCCCGTCCGGGGTCACCGCCGCACTCGGGCGCCCCGCGCC
>DASWYH010001054.1:0-5179 GCA_036405095.1 Gemmata sp.
GGCTTCCGGTTCTGCTGCTTCTGCATCTCCCGCTCTTCGGCGTCGGCCTGCTTCTGGCTCTTGTTCTGCTGCTCCTCCAGAGCCCTATCGACCTTCGGGGTGCTGGGCGCGTTCCCGCACCCGAGGGGCGCACCGGCGAAGCCGCACGCGAGCACGAGTAACAAACGCCGCATGGCACTGCTCCTTTCGGTTCGGGTGGGTCAGTTGTCGAGGCCGATAGTCTCGCCGCCGTTGCGCGAGCACGCGGCCGACCACGCGGCGGCCGATACGGAGAAGTTGACGTTGCGAACCGACCCGTCGCACAGCACCGCTTGCACGCCGCTGGTGTGCGGGCCGCCGAACTGCTGGTTCCAGATGGTGACCGGGTTGCCGCTGGCGTCCACCACGTTCGGGGCCTCGATGTCCGGGCGCGGGGTGCGCGGAATGGTCCGGGTCGCGGCCGACGGGCCGGCCGGTTGGCCCCCGTTGTACTGGTAGCTGAAGGTGCCGCCCCCGATGCGGACCACGCACTCGTCCCACCCCGCGTTGCACCACACCTCGTTGTCGCCGCCGTCGCCGCCGGTGGTGTACCGGCTCGGGTGCAGCCACTTCTCGGCAATCAGAACGGTGTTGGCGGTGCCGTCGGTGATCATCCCGATGGTCATGCGCCCCGTGGTAGTGCGGACCACCACGCCGTCAACCGTTCCGGACCCGTTATCGGTCGAGGTGGGGCTCGGGGTGCCGTTGGCGAACTGGGTGCCGGCGTTCCCGTTGTAATCGCACCGGGCGGTGCCGCCGACCAGGATCGGCGCCCGGCGGCTCGGGCAGTAGTAGGTTTTCACCGGGGTCGCGTAGACGGTCGCCCGGCTCACCGTCTTGAACAGGTTGTCCTGCTCGATGTACGGCAGGATGTAGTACCGCCAGTTGAACCCGTCCCGGTTGTCCATCTGGCCTGCGGCGTTCAGCGTGGACGCGTTCGTGTCGTCCCAGTTGCAGCACGTCTGGAACGTTTGTCCGGTCGGGCGCCCGTCCTGCCCGCCCTGCGGGAAGTTGCCGAACGCGCTGTGGTGGTTGTGGTACGCCAGCCCGATCTGTTTGAGGTTGTTGGTGCAGGTCATGCGGGCCGCGGCCTCGCGCACCTTCTGAACGGCGGGTAGCAGGAGCCCGATGAGGATCGCAATGATCGCGATCACGACCAGCAACTCGATCAGCGTGAACCCACGCGGAGAACGGAGTCGAGCCATCGAATGAGACCCCCGGATGAAGAACGGCACGGCGGGCGGTTTCAGGCCACGAGTTGGCCTGCGGTGTGTTTCCTATGCCCCCGCGGGGTCCGCCGAAAAGGTCGCTCTCTTGTGTGACATACTGATTCGACATAACTTCACCGATTCGTCGCAATCTCCCCACGTGCGTTTCTTTTGCCCTTCATATCCGCCGAATGCGCGACCCCGGCGGGTGCGCCGGGCGTAGTGCTGTGCGGGCGCGGCGCCGGCGGTTCCTGTGCGCGTCCTGTTGTGAGGTGCGCGTTTATGTGCGATCGGGTGCGGTTGTGGGGCGCGGCGGTCGGGGTGGCGCTGGGGGCGGTGCTCGCCGGGTGCTCGGGCAAGGGCGAGTTGATCCCTCCGCTTCACCCACTGTCGGGCACGGTGGTTCGGGGCGACACGCTGGTGACCGGCGGCGGTCTGTACTTCGCCCCGGACCCGCCCACGAACAGTTCGTTGACCGTGAACGCTGCGGTCAAGAGCGACGGGACGTTCACGGCCGAAACCCTGTGGACCACATCGGACGGCAAGACGCAGACCCGCCCGGGGGCGCCGGCAGGGAAGTACAGAGTCATCTACCATCCGCCGAGTGACGGGTCGAAGTCGGGGTTGGAGGTGACGCTGGTGGACCCGGTCATCGTGGCGCCCGACGCCCCGCCTGTGAAGCTCGTTCTCCCTGTGGAACAACCCAAAGGAGCGGGCATGGAGCGTGACGACGTGCCGCCGAAACCGTAACCCACCGAGCCGGTGCGGTTGTGCCGGTCGTGCCGGGCGCGAGTAGAATGGGGGCGCGGGAGGAAACGCGGTGGCCGATTGTGCGAGGCTCGCGCACCGGCTAGGCTTAATCAGTGTGGGATCCCCCCTCGCCCCGAGGCGCTTCGGCCGTGGAAAACGACACCCCGTTCACCGCGGTGGACCGCGACCTGCTCAAGCGGTGCTTGCACCGCGACCCCGGGTCGTGGAACGATTTCGTGGACCGGTTCCTCAGCCTCATCTACCACACCATCGGCTACACGGCCCACCTGCGCAGCGCGCGCCTCGGTCCCGAAGATGTCGAGGACATCGCCGCCGAGGTGCTGCTCCAGATCGTCGCCAACAACTTCAAGGTGCTGCGCGAGTTCCGCAAACAGTCCAGCCTCGCGACCTACCTCACGGTGGTCACCCGGCGCATCTGTGTTCACGAACTCGTGCGGCGCCAGAAGGTGAAGGAGGCGATCCAGCGGGGCGAGTCGCGGCTGACCGAGGCGGAACCGGACGACGCCCCGGCGGCCCAAAAGGGGATGGAGAGCCTGGAAGAGGTGGAGAAGTTGCTCCGCCGGCTCTCGGGACCGGAGCGCGAAATCGTGCGGCTGTACTACCTCGAGGGCCGCACCTACGAAGAGATCAGCACGGAAACCGATGTGCCGGTGAACACCATCGGCGCGGTGCTGTCGCGGGCGCGCAAGAAGCTCCGCGCGTCGGTCGCAGTCACCGGAACCGAACTGCCCGCTCTGAAACCCAGCGGGAAGCCCGCCGCGCCCAAACCGCCCCCGACCGCGTCCATCAAGCCGACCAAGCCGGGCCAGGCGAAAATGGACCCGCTCCCCGAAGGGAAGACCAGGACGCCCGAGTGACGCGGCACCCACCCGTTCGCGAAACGAGCACGCACGCCCGTCACTGCCGAGCGCGCTCCGGTTCATTCCCCGTGACTCGCCCCACGAGCGAGTCCGGCGCGCCCTCCCCTCGCCGAAACCGAACGGCGTTACCTCGCACACAACTGCGTTTCGGCGGTTGTGGTGCGGCCCGCGCCGCTCCCGCGGCAACGATCTCATCGCGGGTAATGGGGATCACGGCGAGTTGCCACGAGCCGAAGTTTGATGGGGTGGGAGACCATGCCGCTCCCAGCGGCTGCCTCAAAAGCCACTCACAACCCGAGTTGGTTACGGATGTTGGCCGCGATGACCTCCACCGGTTCCGTGATCTCGACACGAACCGCGTGGCCCGGCGGTTCCAGCGCCTCGAACTGACTGTGCAGCAAGTTCGGGTTCATGAAGTGCCCCTTGCGCCCCGCGAGGCGCTGCCGGATCAATTCCTCCGAGCCGTGCAGGTAGACGTAGTGGACCTGCTCCGGTTCGTTGCGCTCCAGGTAGTCCTGGTATGCGTGCTTCAGCGCCGAACACGCGAGCACCACATTTTCGTTACGGGCGCAGGCCGCGTCGATGCGCGCACGCAGCGCGGCGAGCCACGGGCGCCGGTCCGCGTCGGTGAGCGGCGCCCCGCCGCGCATCTTCTCGACGTTGGCCGCCGGGTGGAAGTCGTCGCCTTCAACGAACGTCCACCCGAGTTGCTCGGCCAGAACCTTGCCGACGGCGGATTTGCCCGATCCGGACACCCCCATCAAGACCACGATCATGTGTTGCACCCCGAAACGCGGGCCGTTGAGGAGCGAGGGCGAACCGCGCGCCTGCGCGAGACCGACATCACTCGTCACCCTCGTCACCATCGATAACGTCGAGCACCTCTTTTCCGAAGCGGTCGGTGAGGAGCTCCTGCCCGCGCTCGCTGACGCACTCACGGGAGACAACAAGGGTCTGGAGCTGTTTGCGCCACGGAGCACGGGCCAGTGCCTGAACCGCCTCGCGGTCGAGCCGGATGTGGCCCAAGTCGAGGCTCTCAAGTGCGGGCAGGTCCGTTTCCGTGAGCGCTCGCACCCCGTCCGTGCCGATCGGGTTCCGAGAAAGGCTGAGTGATTTCAACTTCGACGCGACCTTCGACCGGACCAGCGCCGCGACCGCACGGGGGCCGAGCCGGTTGCCCGCCAGCGCCAGGTGCACGAGGCTCAGGGACCCGGCGCCCACCAGCGCGTCCACGGTGCCGGCGCCGAGCGCGCTGTTGCAGGCTCCGAACGACATCACCCCGCGGAAGAACGGGGAACCGATCAGCGCTCGCATCGCGTCGTCGTCACCGGCGTGTTCGGATACATTCAGCATACGCAGTTCTGGGAAAGCGCATTCCGCCAGCGCGCGTATCGCCGGGCCGTCCAGCCGACAGTTCCGGATGTTCAGGTCACACAGCGCCGGGGCGAACGCCGCCGCGGCCAGCGCCCGCGTGCCCGCTGCGGTGAACGCGTTGCCCTCCAGATCGATATTCGACAATTTGGTGAGGTGAGGAGACCGGCAAAGTGCCGTCAGCCCGGCGTCGGTCAGGTCGATGTTATCCAGCCGCACCCATTCGAGGTTCGCGCAGCCCGGAACTGCTGTGAGTGCCGCGCTGTGGTCGCCGACCGCATCCAGGTTGAGGCACAAGCCGGTGAGTTGTGGCAGCCACCGGGCGCGGCCCAGTATTTGGGCCTGCTCCGGGCTGATACCGCAGTACGTCAGCCCGAGAGATTTCAACCCCGCGAAGTGTCCCGTGTCCGCGAACCGCTGGAAGTCGTCGTCGGTCCCGTTGACGCCGGTTAAATACAGCGCGTCGAGCTGCGCGGCCTGCGGGATCGCGGCCAGTTCCGCGACGCTGACCCCCGGGTAGAAAACCGTAAGCTCGCGCAAGAACGGGGCGGCGGCGAACAGTCGCGCCGGGTCCGTGTGGAACACGAACGTTCCGTCCCGGATCGCGAGCTGATCGATTACGCCCTTCGCACCGAACCAGAAGAGCGGATCGAAGCTGTATTCGTACAGCGAGGGGTCGTTATCGGGGTCCATGCCCGGGAACAGCCCCAGTTCCGTCAGCCCGCGAAGCCACTTCGCGCCGTGCTTTTCGCCGAGGTCGTGCAGTCGGTCTTCAAACCGCTTGCGGAATTTGTCGCCTTCGGCGAGCGGCTCCATCTGGAGCGAGAGCCGGAGGAACTCGGCGTAGGGGTCGCCGCGCCCGTCGAGCCAGTCCGCGTAGTCGAGGTACGGTTGCTCCTCTTCCGGGTTCGCCAGGGCCGCGCGGATCAGGCGCATCTCGGCCGCGGGGCG
>DASWYH010001055.1:0-2096 GCA_036405095.1 Gemmata sp.
CCTTTTCACCGTTTCGTCACCCGTGAATCCGCGCCGGCTCGTTCGTGTCTTCCGCTTTTCTCGTCGGTGGCCACAGTTTCACCATCACCACCAGGGCCAGGAGCGGGAACAGTCCGATCCCGCCCAGCACCCATTCCTTGGAACCGGTCGCTTTGCAGATGTAGCCCTCGACCGGGTACACAACGAACAGTGACAGGTGGGCGCACGCGCCGAGCGTGCCCGTCACCTTCCCCTGGTGCTTCGCCGACAGCTCCTGGCTCAGCGAGAAGTAGGTCGGGAACAGCCCCAGCGCGCCGAACGCGATCACGAGCAGCCCCGCTTCAAGCACCCACCCGCCCGGCAGGAACGGAACGCTCGCCGTGCAAACCGTCAGCAGCGCGCAGCCCGCGAACGCGAGCAACCGGCTCACGTGCAACCGCACCCCGCGCTTGCACAGCGCGAGCGTGACCAGGCCGACCGTCCACGATCCGATATCGGCCACGAGGTAGTACACCGTCGTGAACGCGCTCATCTCTTCCCGCGAATAGCCCCGCTGCTCGCGCAGGTACAGCGGGAGCCACGTGCGGTAGCCGTGCCAGGTGAAGTTCACCGCCATCACCATCGCGACCAGCGCCCAGAACCGGCGGTCGCGGAACACCGCCACGAACCGCACGTCGCCCGGGTTCGCCGGGGCACCGGTGCTCGTGTCGGTCGGGGTCACCAGCGCTTTCGGGATCGTGATGAACCATAGCGCGACCCACACCAGCCCGAGCCCGCCGATGAACCGGAACGGCACACGCCACGTGTCCGAGATCCCGAACACCTCGGCCCGCTGGAGGATCACCAGCACCATCATCGGGGTGACGACCGCGCCGAGCGCGGTTCCGCTCTGGAACAGCGCGTTGCCGAAGGACCGCTCGTGCGGCGGCAGCACCAGTCGCGTGGTGCGAATCCCACAGGGCCAGTTCCCCGCCTCGAACAGCCCGAGCAAGAAGCGACAGGTAAAGAGCATCCAAAACGAGGAGACGAACCCGGTCAGGATGCCCGCGAGCGACCAGCCGACGACCATCAGCGGGTACACCCACCGCACGCTGACCCGGTCCACGACGAAGCCGGTCGCAACGGCCCCGATCGCGAACGCGAGGGAGAAGACGCTTTCGAGCCAACTGTACTCGAAATCGTTCAACCGCAGCGCGGCCTTGATCTCCACGGCCAGTTGGTTCAGGGCCATGCGGTCCATATAGTTGATGACGGTCGCGAGCATCAACAGGACGCACACCCACCAGCGCCACGGCGACAGTTTCGGAGCGGTACTCATGGGGCACTGGGAGAAGGTGGGGCGGGCGAGACCCCGCACACCTTACCCGACGCGCCAACCGGAATCCAGTAACGGGCTTGGCAGAAAAGGGCCGGGCCGGAAAGGGCTTACCGATGGTAACAGGTTCGACGCGCGGCGCCCCGGTTCACCCGCTGGCGTGGGCCGGGATCGTGCTGGCGGTGTGTGCCGGTGTGCTCGGACTGTACGGGTCGATGTACGCCGAGAAGCAGCTCGCGGGCAGCCCGTTGCGCGAGGCCCGCGGGGCGTCGAGTGCGGCCCCGCGCCCGGAATCGTGGCTCGCGCGCCAACTCGCCGCGGGCGAACGGGCCGCGTTCGGGGACGCGCTCGACGACCGGCTGCTGGCCGCCACCCAAAAATCGAAGGTCGCCAACTACTCGCTCCAGCTCGTCGCGTTCGTGCTCCCGTTCGTGCTGGGCGTCGGTGCGGCGCTGGTCGGCGGGTCCACCATGAGCGCCGTTGAGCGGTCCGGCGGGACGTTCGCCGGGAACGCGCTCGCGGTGTTCGCCATGCTCATCGGCGGGTTGGCGGCGGTTACCTCGGCGTGCATGATGGTGAGCCTGTACGTGTGGCCCCACCTGCCTTCGTTTTACACGACTTGATAGTGGCCCCGGGAAGCCGGACCAAAGGCCCGCGCACGAAGAGCGGCCGCTTTGTGCCAGCCGCTCTTCGTGCGCGGGATCGGGTTCACTTCGCGACAACACAGTCCCTGAGCTTCACGAACTCGTTGTCCCTGCCGGTACACAGCCCACGAACCGTGACCGATTGGCCGCGCTCGACC
>DASWYH010001056.1:0-2047 GCA_036405095.1 Gemmata sp.
GGCCGTCGCGGGCGGTGGCCAGAGGACGCAGGCGAACACGGCCAGCCGGCCGAGACGGAGAGCAGGTGTCATGGGAAGAGCCCTGAGTGACAGTTTGTTCTCGGATCGACCCGTTCGGGCTACGGCAGGAGCCAGCGCTCGTCGAAGAACCCCGCACGGATCACCTCTTCCTCCAGCGAGTCGGACGGGTTCGCCGGAGCCTTCGCGCCGACCTTCAGCACCGCCCAGTCGCCCAGCCGCGGGAACAGTAGGTAGTTGAGCGACGCGAGTTCCTTCTCGCGGAACGTGTGACCGCTGTTGAGCACGACGTACCGCCCGGCGGCGAGCGGGTTCGGCTGGACGAGCACCGGCGCGTGGTCGGCCGCGGCGTACGTGTTCTTGCCGAAAGCGAGTTCCTTCTCGGTCCACGTGAGCGGCAGCTTCGGCAGCACGCGGGCGATGAGCGCGTTCGAGCCGGGGTCGCCGAAGAGGATCAGGTTGTACTTCTTCGTGTCCGCGTCAGTTACCTGGGTGTCGTCTTTCACCGGCAACGCGCCGCGGAAGTAGCGGTGCCACTCGTGGGCGAACCGCTTCAGGCTCGCGTCGGCCCACGCCCGCACCGCCGGGTTCCACGCCTTGCCGGTCCCGCGGACGCACAGGAACGGCGTCGTGAACGCGTCGTCGATCGGCCCCTGCACCCCCGGCCGCTTGCCGTCGAGTGCGACCGCGTCGAGCCGACCGACGTACGCCCACTTCCCGTCCTTCTTGCCAATCACGTGTCGCGCCGGCGGCGCGTTCTCCCCGCGGGGCGGAATCGCGACCTCCGTTCCGCCGACGCGCAACTTCGGGTTCGCGCCTTGCAGAACCGGCGGGAGCAGCGCGAACCGGGTGACGTTCTTCGGCTCCTTCACCTCCACGGTGCCGTCGTCCGCGACCGACGCCTCCAGTTCGGCCCGTGCGTAGTGCTCGCCCAGGCCGAGTACCCGCAGCCAGTGGCACTCGTTGTACTTGAGCGTCCACGTCACGAACCGCAGGTGCTTCGGTGAACGGTTCAGCCCCGTGTCGGCGAACTCCTTGATGCGCTTCATCTGCTCGGCGTGCGTCTTCGGGTCGATCACATGCCCGGTGCCCGGCGAGATCAGGTTCACCATCTTCAGCCCCTCCTTCTCCATCGCCTTGCCCATCAGCACATGCGCCTGGAAGAACACGTCCTTCTCGCCCATGCACGCGACCGCCGGCACGACGCCCGCGTTCGCGGCGTAGTCGACCGAGTCGAGCACGTGCAGCGCCTTCTCCTGGTGCGCCGGGAGTGGCCCGACCTTCACGAAGTTGGCGACCGGCGTGTTGGAGAACTCGCGGGTGTCGACGTACCCGCAGTACGGGCCGAGCGCCACGAACCTGTCCGGGTGCTTGAGGCCCAGGTGCCAGGTGCCCGACGCGCCCATCGACATGCCCCGCAGCACGACCCGGTCCCGGTCGATTGTGTAGTTCCGACAGACGGCCTCGATCGCCTCGAACACGTCCGTCTCGCCGGCCCAGCGGTAGCAGTTCTCGACCCGGCCGAGCGGGTGCAGTTCGATGAAGTTCGCGTCCGGCGGGTTCTTGGCCGGCGCGTCGCCCTCGTCAAAGCGGTTCATGAAGCGGAGTTCGCTCAGGCCCACCGGCTTCGTGCTGCCGTGCAGCACCACGTCGAGTCGCGAGGGCTTCGTGTGGTCGTAGCCCGTGGGGACGATCAGGCCGAACGGCTGCACCGAGCCGTCCACCGCGGACACGTAGCCGCGAACGAGCTTCCCCTTCCGGTCGGGCCAGGCGGGTTTGCCCGCGGCCAGTGCGTCGGTGCGTTCGGCGCAGCGGGCGAGCGCCTTCTTGACGAGTGCGACGTCCGCCGGTTCGAGCTTCGTCTCGTACTTCAGCGCCCACTCGACGCCCTTGCGGAACACCTCCGCGTCGGCGTACAGGTCGGCGTTCTCCGGGTGCGCCTTCCGCAAGGCGCGGAGGCGCTCGTCGAGTTCCTTCAGATCGCGGGCGATCTGCTTCGCGTCGCCCGCGGAAAGGCCCGCGGGCGGCT
>DASWYH010001057.1:0-3116 GCA_036405095.1 Gemmata sp.
GGCGACGCCCGCGACGACTACGATCGGGCGCTCAAACTCGATCCGGCGCTGACCGAAGCCTACGTCCAGCGCGGCGAGCTGCGCGAGGCGACCGGCGACCGCGACGGGGCCATCGAGGACTACACCCGCGCGCTCGACACGGGAACCGCTCCCGTGCGCGCGTATTTCAAACGGGCGACCGCGAAACAGGCCAGGGGCGACGCCGCCGGCGCGCGGGCCGACCGCGAGGCCGGGTTCAAGCTCACCCCGACCGATGAACTGAGCTGGGTCGCGCGGGCCGAAAACCGCTGGACGGCTGACCCGAAAGGGGCGCTCGAAGACGTGGACGCGGCGCTAAAGGTGAACCCGTGGTCGGTCTTCGCCCTGCAACTGAAGGCCGCGATCCTCTCCGAAGGGCTGAAGCGCGCGGGGGACGCGATCACCGTGCTGAACCGCGCCGTGGAACTGTACCCGGACTACGTGCCCGCGCGTGCCGGGCGCGGGGTGCTGTTGGCCCGCGCCGGAAAGCGCGACGAGGCGCATCGGGACGCGAAAGAGGCGCTCCGGCGCGACACCCGGCCCCCGAACCTGTACCAGGTCGGGTGCATTTACGCGCTCACGTCGAAGGGGAACCCCGGCGACCGGCGGTTCGCGCTGCGGCTCCTCTGGGACGGTCTCAAATCCGGATTCGCGCTCGACATCGTCGACACCGATGCGGACCTCGACGTGCTTCGCGGCACGCAGGAATTCCAGGCAATTGTGAAGGACGCGAAGGCGCTGAACGCCCCGCGCCCGGTTAAAAGGTGAACTCCCGTGGCGGATCGACGCCCGTTCTGCCCTTTCTCGCGGTACGCAGAGCAGAGCCCGCTTCCGTACCGCCCCGCTGGCCGCCCGCAGTGAGCCAATTTGATGACCCTCTCACCGAAGCTCGGTTCCGCATTTGAACCCCTCGAAGACCGCGCCCTGCCGACCGTGTTCGGGGTGCCCTGGGCGGACCCGGAGCACCTCACGTTCAGCTTCGTGCCCGACGGGACCGAAACCCCGCTCGGGGCCAGTTCGCTCACGCAACTCCTGAACTCGAATGCCGTGAGCGCGGACTGGAAGCGCGAGATCCTCCGCGCGTTCCAGACCTGGGCCGTCAACGCGAACATCAACATCGGTTTGGTGGCCGACGGCGGGCACGCGCTCGGGGCCGTCGGTGCCGTTCAGGGCGACGCGCGGTTCGGAGACATCCGGGTCGCGGCGGCGCCGCTCTCGCCCGACGCCCTGGCGAGTACTGCGCCGTTCAGCTTCACCGGTTCGACCCTGAGCGGCGACGTGGTGCTCAATTCCACCGTGCCCTTCGGGGGCTCGGGGTACGACCTGTATTCGGTCCTGCTCCACGAGGCCGGCCACGCATTTGGACTCGACCACGACCACGAGGCCGGGGCGTCGGCGATCCACTCCGGGTACCAGTTTCAGACCGGGCTGAGCGCCACCGACATCGCGCACCTTCAGGAACTGTACGGCGTGCGCCGGGCGGACGCATTCGAGGGGGCCGGCGGCAACGACACGGCGGCCCGCGCCAGCTCGATCCCGCGCAGCACCGTAACACAGTTGCTCGCGACCGCCGACCTCACCACCGCGGCGGACGTGGACTACTACACGTTCACCGCCCCCGCGCTCACGTCCTGGCTCAGCAACGTCACCGTGCGGCTCCGGGCATCGGGCCTGAGCCTGCTCACCGCGAAGGTGACCGTGTTCGATTCCGCCGGGCGGGCGGTCGCGAGCGGGGCCAGTACCGACCCGCTGAACAACGACCTGGTGCTCTCGTTCAAGCCGGGGTTGCTCGGCGGGAGTTACACCATCAAGGTGGAAGGCGCCGGGGACGACGTGTTCCGCATCGGCGGCTACAAGCTGGCGGTGGACTTCCTCTCGCTCGGCGGGTTGCTGACGCCGATCACCACGACCCTGACCGGGGTGCTCGACGGGCACACCGACGACATCCTCGCCCGCGCGCTCGGGCTCCCGTCGGACAGGAGCGGCTCCGACGCCCGGTTCGATGCGGTGTACCGCGGGGTCATCGAGGACGCGCGCGACGTGGACACGTACCGGGTGCGGTCGGACGCATTTGCCCCGGGCTCACCGGTGGCGCTCAACGTCATGGTGTGGGCGCTGGACGCGAACCCGCTCGACCCGCGGGTGCGGGTGTTCGATGAGAGCGGCAACGCGGTGGCGTTCCAGGTGCTGGCGAACGACCGCGGGCTGTTCAGCGTGCAGGTGCTGAACGCGGTCGCGGGGCGGAACTACTACGTGCAAGTGTCGGCCCGTGAGGGCGCGGCGAAGGGCACCGGGAGCTACTTCTTCGCGGCGGACTTCAACCAACTCGCGCCGCTCGTGTTTGATAATGTGGCGAGCGGGATGATTGCGCCGGGCGCGGTCTCCGCCCCGGACGCGCTGACGCTGAACGAGGCCGGAGTGTTCCAGTTCGCGCTGGGGGCACCGTCGGGCGCCGCGGGTGATGTGGTGACGATGGCGGTGTTCGATGAAGACGGGAACGTGGTGTTCACGCTCACCGCGACGGCCGGCCGGCCGCCGGTGACCGCGACCAAGTACCTGAAGGCGGGCACCTACACGGTGCGCTACACGGGCGCCCGGACCAACGCGGGCGCGGTCGGTTACGGTCTGTTCCTGGCGCAGTTGAGTGAGGGGGTCGGGCCGTTCGCGACCAGCACCGCGAGCCCGGCGACGAGCACCGCCCCGGGTTCGACCAATACAACCACCGCCCCGCCATCGGAGGAGATGACCCCGTCCAGTTCGTATCCCGCGTCGAGTTCTTCACCGGAGATGCAGCCGACCTACACGTACAGCGGTTCCTCGACCGCTCAACCGTCGGGGTACTACTACACGTTCTAGCTCAAACCCGGCCGCTTCCGGTCGCGCCCACAAGGCAGCGGTGCGTGCGGCGCCCCCGCCCACGTGGGCGGGGGCGCCAGAAGTGCAACACCGTCAGCGGGCGCGTGTCCGCGGGTGCCCGTTGCTCGGTGCCCCGACCTCACTTCCCGGGACCAGCGGACGAGAGCTTGAACTCCACGGTGTTCTCCCCGGGTATGATCTCGGCCGTGAGCCCGGACGTGGCCGGGTCGTTGTACGCGGCC
>DASWYH010001058.1:0-2214 GCA_036405095.1 Gemmata sp.
CATCATCTCGGTCACGATTGCCGCCGGTGCCACCGCGGTCACGCGGATGCCCTGCTTCGCGAACTCCAGCGCCGCCGACTTGGTCAGCCCTTCCACGGCGTGCTTCGTCGCCGCGTACACGCCCGCGCCACCCATCCCGACGTGTCCGGCCACACTCGACGTGTTGATGATCGCCCCGCCCCCGGTCCTCAGCATCGCCGGGATCTCGTGTTTCATGCTCGCGAGCACGCCCCACACGTTGATGTCGAACACCCGGCGGTAGTCGGCCTCGTTCACCTCGACGAGTGCCCCCATCAGCTCGATCCCGGCGTTGTTGAACGCGACGTCCAGCCGCCCGAACGTCGCAACGGTTTCGTCCACGAGGCGCTTGACATCGGCCTCCTGGGCCACGTCCGCCCGCACGAAGTGCGCGGTGCCGCCGGCCTTCCGGATCTCCTCCACGACCGCCAGCCCTTCTTTCTCGCGCCGGCCGGACAGAACGACCTTGGCCCCTTCGCGGGCGAACGCGATAGCGGCGGCCCGGCCGATCCCGCTGGTGCCGCCGGTAACGAGCGCAACTTTCCCACTGAAACGAGACATGGCTGATCCCCGTAATTGCAACCTGTGTAGAGGACGTGAACCCGATCCGGTGATCTGATGCCGGAACTACCCGCGCCCGGGTGAGTGCCTTACAGGACGAATAACTTCTCCGGCAACGACGATTGCAACGCCGCGGGTTGCGGGTTAGTTTCTCACTCACACTCCCCCAAGGTGAGTACCCATGGACCTCGCGGACGGCCAGATTTACGAGATGCAGGGTTCCGGCAAGAACCCGTACAAGATCAAGAACGTGGGCGGGGTGTACTCGTGCTCGTGCCCGGCGTGGCTGAACCAAAACGTTCCGAGCAACGCCCGCACGTGTAAGCACATCCGCAAATTGCGCGGTGACGCCGCCGAAGAGTTGCGCCTCGCGACCGTCGGCGAGTTGAAGCCGCTCAAGCCGGTCGGCGCGGAAGACAAAAAGGAGCTGCCGCTCCTCAAGGGCGAGCCGTGGGACTGGGAACAAGACCTCACCGGCTGGTGGATCAGCGAGAAGCTCGACGGGGTGCGCGCGTACTGGGACGGCAAGCAGTTCTTGTCCCGCGGGTACAACATCTACGACGCCCCCGACTGGTTCAGGGGCGGGCTCCCGAACCACCCGCTCGACGGGGAACTGTGGGTCGGCCGCAAGCGCTTCCAAGAGGCGAGCGACGTGGCGCGGAGCCAGAACCAGCCGGACCGGTGGAAGCCACTTAAGTTCCTCGTCTTCGACGCCCCCGATCAGGCCGGGCCGTTCGAGGACCGGGTGAAGTTCCTCGCCGACGCGCTGCCGGTGTGGAAGAACCCGTTCACCCAACTCGTCGACCACCTCCCCTGCCAAGGGAACGCGCACCTCGAAGAGGAACTGGAGCGCATCCTCGCGCTCGGCGGCGAGGGCCTGATGGTGCGCAAGCCCGGGTCCCGGTACGAGCGCGCCCGGTCGTCCACCATTCTGAAGGTCAAGAAGTTCCTCGACACGGAGGTGCTCGTTGAGGACTACGAGCCCGGCGAAGGGCGGCACAAAGGGCGGGTCGGTGCCCTCTGGGTGCGGCTCAGCAACGGGAAAACGTGCAAGGTCGGCACCGGGCTCAAGGACAAGGACCGCGACAACCCGCCCGCGAAGGGCAGCATCATCACCGTGAAGTACCAGGAAATGACGGACGACGGCGCGCTCCGCTTCCCGGTGTACGTGGGGCCGCGCCCCGACGGTTACCCGAACGCGCCCACGCCGACCCGAAAGAAAGCGGCCCCCGCGGTTGCGCCCCCGCCCGAACCGCCGGCGCCCGTGGTCCGAACGCCCGAGCCGGCCGCAGTGACCTCACCGGCAGCACCCGTTCCGACCCCAACCAAGCCCGAGCCTGTACCCGTTTCTCAACCCGTTTCCGGAGGACCGACAATGGCGACAACGACCAAGCGTTATTTCGAGTTTGTGGACGGATCGTCCAGTAAGTTCTGGGAGGTGTGGACCGACGGCAACGAGGTCGTGACGCAGTGGGGCAAGATCGGCACCGCCGGGCGCGAGACCCGCAAGGCGTTCCCGGACGCCGCGAAGACCCAGAAGGAGTACGATAAGCTCGTCGCCGAGAAGACCGGCAAGGGCTACGTCGAAAAGCCGCGCCCGGAGTAAGGGCTCCCGGGCCGCACGGCCCGAGCTGG
>DASWYH010001059.1:0-9906 GCA_036405095.1 Gemmata sp.
CCGCGCAACAGATGGCAAGCTCCTGTGGCGGGCCACGAACCTGAAGCGAGCGGTCGCCGTGATCCCGACACCGATCGTGGCCGGCAGTCGCGTGTTCTTCACCTCCGGGTACGGGGCCGGGAGCGAGTTGCTCGACCTCGCCGTCGCGGAAGATGGCACCGCGACCGCGAAGGCCGTTTACGGCCCGAACAAGCTCATGGTGAACCAGCACGGCGGGGTGGTGCGCATCGGCGAGTACGCCTACGGCTACACTGACAGCGGCGGGAAGTGGATCTGCTTCGAGTTCCTCAAGGGCGCCGAAGACCCGGTGTGGGAAAGTAAGGCGCTCGACAAGGGCTCGCTCATCGCGGCCGACGGGCACCTGTACTGCTTCGGCCAGAGCAAGGGAACGTGTGTGCTGGTCGAGGCCCGCCCCGACGGCTGGAAAGAAACGGGCCGGCTCGAACTCCCGGCCAAGAGCGCGTTTCCCCGGGGCCAGGGCGCGATCTGGGCGCACCCGGTGGTCGCGAACGGCAAGCTCTACCTTCGCGACCACGAGCTGCTGTTCTGCTTCGACATCGCCGCGAAGTGAACTGCTCTACTCGGCGGAGCGGGGGTGCCGCGGGCCAAAACAGGCCCCCGGTGCCCGGCACGCCGCGCGGAGCAAAAAGCCGGCGGGACGCGGGCGCCCCGCAGAGAAGGCCGCTCGATTTCCGGTTCTCAGTTGGTCTCCCAGGTGGCCCGATGCCGATCATCCCCCACGACACCCCGGGCGATCGCCTCCGCAGCGCGCAACTGGCCGCCGTGCGCGGGCTGCTCGCTGCGGTGCTGCCGGGGAACACGTTCTACGGGCGCAAGCTCGGCACTTTGGACCCCGAGTCGATCCGAACGCCCGACGATTTCGCCAAGCTCCCCTTCACCACCAAGGCCGAGCTGACCGCAGACCAGGCCGAGCACCCGCCCTACGGGACCAACCTCAGTTTCCCGATCGAGCTGTACGCGCGGTTCCACCAGACCTCCGGCACCACCAGCGGGCACCCGCTCCACTGGCTCGACACCCCGGGCTCGTGGGACTGGCTCACGGGGTGCTGGGCCACGAACTTCGCGCTCATCGGCCTCACGCACACCGACAGGCTGTTCTTCCCGTTCTCGTTCGGCCCGTTCCTCGGGTTCTGGACCGCCTTCGAGGCCGCGTCCCGGTGCGGGTTCCTCGTGATGCCGGGGGGCGGGCTGAGCAGCACCGCCCGGCTGCGGTTCCTGCTCGAGCACCGCTGCACCGTGCTGTTCGCCACCCCGACGTACGCGCTCCACCTGGCGGAAGTGGCCCACAAAGAGGGCCGCGCCATCGCCACCAGCGCGGTCCGCGCCCTGGTCGTGGCCGGCGAACCCGGGGGCAACGTCCCGGGAACGCGCGCGCGACTGGAAGCGGCCTGGGGCGCCCGCGTGTTCGACCACTACGGGATGACCGAAATCGGACCGGTCGCGGTCGAGGCCGAAGGGCGCCCCGGCGACATGTACCTCCTAGAATGCGACTACCTGGCCGAGGCCATCGACCCGCACACGGGCCGAACTGTGGCCGAGGGCGAAACCGGCGAGCTGGTGCTCACCAACCTGGGCCGCACCGGCAGCCCGCTCGTCCGCTACCGCACCGGGGACGTGGTCCGGCTCGCGCCCGGTGAGGCCCCGGCGGGGCGCCCGTGGCGGCGGCTCGTGGGTGGCATCCTGGGCCGCGCCGATGATATGATCCACGTGCGCGGCAACAACGTGTACCCGGCCGCGATCGAGAGCATCATCCGCCGGTTCAGCGCGGTCGCCGAGTTCCGAATACACGTGGACCACCGGAACCCGCTCGCCGACCTGCGACTGGAGATCGAACCCGCCTCCGGCGACGGTCCCGCCCTCGCCGCCGCCGTCGGACAGGCGGTCCGTGACGAGCTGTTCTTTCGCGTGGAGGTGAGCGCCGTGGCGCCCGGAGCGTTGCCCCGGTTCGAGATGAAAGCCCGCCGCGTCGTTCACCAGAAATGAGCCGGTTCCCGCCCCGAGCGGGGGAACCCATCGACCCCGACGTGTACCAACACGGAGCCTCTATGCTGTTGCCTCCCTCCCGATTGCTCTTCGTGTCGCTGCTCTCGGCGGCCTGCGCGGGTTCCGCGGCGCGGGCCGCGGACTGGACCCACTGGCGCGGGCCGGGGCAGAACGGGCACGCGCTCGAAACGGGGCTGCCCGGCGAGTTCGACCCGACGAAAAAAGAGAAGGGCAACGTCCTCTGGACCGCCCCGTTCGGCGGGCGCGCGACCCCGCTCGTCATGGACGGCCGCGTGTACGTGTTGCAGGGGTTCGGGGACGGGATCAACGAGTCCGAGCGCGTCGTGTGCGTGGACGAGAAGAGCGGCAAGAAGCTCTGGGAACACGTCGAGCGCATTTACCACACGGACGTCGTGTCGAGCCGGCTCGGGTGGACCCCGCTGACCGCCGACCCGGGCACCGGGCACGTGTACGCCAACACGACGGCCGGCAACCTGGTGTGCCTCGACAAGGCCGGGAAGCTCGTCTGGCAGCGGAACCTGACCGAAGAGTTCGGGCGCTTCACCGGCTACGGCGGGCGCGTCAGCGCGCCGACGTTCGACAGCGGGCTCGTGATCGTCGGGATCATCAACTCCGCCTGGGGCGACCTGGCCCGCGGCGCCAACCGGTACTACGCGTTCGACGCCCGGAACGGGAACGTGGTGTGGATCGCGGACACCGGCCCGCCCAAATCGACGTACCAGTCGAACCCGGTGTTCGCGGTCATCGGCGGGCAGCGGCTGCTCATCGTCGGGGGCGGCGACGGGGCGCTCCACGCGTTCAAGGTGCGCACCGGCGAGCAGGTGTGGAGCTACACGTTCTGCGGCGGAGCGGTCAACCCGAGCCCGGTCGTAGACGGGACCCGCGTGTACTGCGCGCACGGCGAAGAGAACCCGGGCGGCGGCGTCATCGGCAAGGTGATCTGCGTCGACGCGGGCCAGATCGACCCCGCGACCAAGAAGCCCAAGCTGGTGTGGGAGTACAGCCGCGGGCAGCGGTTCGGGCTGTCCTCCCCGGCCCTCTCCGACGGCATCCTGTACATGCCCGAGGACAGCGGCGACCTGTTCGCGTTTGACGCCAAGACCGGGAAGATCCTCTGGAAGTACCGGTACGGTACGGAGGTGCGCGGCGCGCCGCTCGTCGCCGACGGGAAGATCTACATCTTCGATGTGAAGGGCCGGCTCAACATCATCAAGCTGAACGGCCGGAAGGAGCCCGACGAGGACGACACGTTCGTCTACATCTTCAAGGAGCGGATCGGGAACAAGGTCGTGCAGACGGAGACCAACGGCACCCCGATCGCGGTGAACGGCCACGTCTACTTCACCTCACGTACCGACCTGTTCTGCCTCGGGCTGCCGGGCGCGAAGCCGGGCGCGGTGAAGTACCCGCCGGTGCCCCCGGAAGCGCCCTCCGATGGTAAGGTCGCCGGGGCGCGGTTGTACCCCGCAGAGGTGACGCTCCACGCGGGCGACAAGGCCAAGCTCGCAGTCGTGTACTACGACGCCAACGGCCGCGAGGTGAAAACCGCGCCGGCCGACAAGGCCGAGTGGACCATCGCCCTGCCCGCGAAGACGCCCACGGGGGCACAGCCGCCGGCGCTGGTCGCCAAGCTCACCGGCACCGCTACCGAAGGGGCGCTCGACCTCGGGCCGAACCCGAGCCAGCAGGGGTACGTGGACTTCAAGATCGGCACCGTCACCGCCCGCGCGCGGGTCCGGGTCGCACCGAAGCTCGGCTTCAAGACCGACTTCGAGAAGGCGCCCGACGGCTCCTCGCCCGCCGGCTGGGTCAACACCAACGGCAAGTACCTGGTGAAGAAGCTGCCCGACGGTAACGTCGCTTTGAGCAAGGTGAACGACAAGGCGCCGCCGCCGCTGGCGAAGGCCATCGGCTACATCACCGAGCCGGGCGCGAGCGACTACACGATCCAGGCCGACGTGATGGGCACCGAGGTGCGCGGCAAGCTCCCGGACGGCGGGCTCGTGAACAGCCGGTACACGCTGATCCTGGATGGCAAGGTGGACGCAGCGCTCCAGAAGCGGACGCTCCGCCTCGCCTCGTGGGAGGCCCGCGAGCGGATCAACGTCGGGGTGCCGTTCGAGTGGCAGCCCCACACGTGGTACACGCTCAAGCTCAACATCGAGCTCAAGCCCAACAGCGCGATCGTCCGCGGGAAGGTGTGGAAGAAGGGCGACCCGGAGCCGAACAAGTGGACGATCGAGGTCGAGGACACGGCCCCGAACCGCAACGGCGCCGCCGGGCTGTACGGGTACATCCCCAACGTCATCGATAGCGGCGGCAAGGTCGAACCCGGATCGGAACTCTACTTCGACAACCTGGGCATCACGCCGAACGCCAAGGGCGGCAAGTGAGAGCCCGCGGCGGCCCATTGTCGGAATGGTTTTCCGGGGGCCGCGGGCAATCTCGGCCGCGGCCCCGGTTCGCCCCCCACGAATCCGTTGAAGAACAACCGGGTTGCGAACTCGACCAGCGATCCGAGCGAGCGAGACGCCCGCACCCGACAGATAACGCCAACACTCACGGAACACCCCATATGATCTCACGAATCCCACTTCTGGTGCCCGTCGCGCTCGTGGTCGCGGTCGGGTGCTCACAGTCGGTCCCCGACGGCAACCCGCAGCCGGCAGCGGTGGCCGTGGCCCCGGACGCCCGAGGTGCCGACAAACCGGCACCGGCGCCCGCGAGCAACGCCCCCGCCCAACCGGCGAAGGCCGCCGGCGCCGGGGACTGGGCCCCGGTCGCGAGCAACGCCGGCCCCAGCGACCACACGATGTTCGGCGGCACCGTCTCCCGGAACATGGTGAACGCGAAAGACAAGGTGTACAAGGTTCCCTCCGAAACGCCGAAATGGGACGAGCCGGAGGAGGTCAAGAAGTGGTCCGCGGAGTGGGTCCTGTGGAAGGCCGATCTCGGCTCCCGGGCCTACGGCGGCCCCACCATCGCCGGCGGGCGGGTGTTCGTCGGCACCAACAACGAGCAGCCGCGCGACAACCGCGACACCGTGAAGAGCAAGGACGGCTTCGTCCAGCCGATCGACAAGGGCGTGCTCATGTGCTTCGACGAGAAGACCGGCAAGTTCCTCTGGCAGCACGTGAACGACAAGCTCCCGAACGGGAACGTCACCGACTGGCCGAAGGAGGGGCTGTGCTCCACGCCCACCGTCGAAGGGGACCGCGTGTACTACGTCAGCAACCGCTGCACCATCGTGTGCGCGGACGTGAACGGGCTCGCCAACGGCAACCAGGGCATCCAGACCGAGAAGTACAAGAACCCGTCCGACGCGGACATCATCTGGGAGTACGACCTGATCAAGAACCAGGACGTGTTCCCGCACAACATGTCCGCCGGGAGCCCGCTGGTCGTCGGCGACCTCATCTACTCGGTCACCGCCAACGGGGTGGACGAGAACCACATCAACCTGCCCAGCCCCCTGGCCCCCAGCTTCATCGCCATCAACAAGAAGGACGGCACGCTGGCCTGGAAGAGCAACATCCCGGGCAAGAACATCATGCACGGGCAGTGGTCGAACCCGGTGTACGGGGAGTTCGACGGGGTCAAGACCATCGTGTTCCCCGGCGGCGACGGCTGGATCTACGGGTTCACCCCGGACAAGGGCGAGATGATCTGGAAGTTCGACTGCAACCCGAAGTTCACCGTCTACGACCTGGGCGGCACCGGGAACCGTAACGACTTCATCGGCACCCCCGTCGTCTACGAGGGCAAGATCTACATCGGCGTGGGCCAGGACCCGGAACACAGCAGCGGGATCGCGAACTTCTACTGCTTCCAGCCCAAGAAGGACAGCAAGGGCGACATCTCGAAGCACCTGGAGGACAAGAAAAAGGGGCCGGACGGGAAAGAGGAGATCGGCGAGAAGCCGAACCCGAACTCGTGCGAGGTGTGGCGGTACGGGTGGGAGGAGAAGCGCAAGTACTCGCCCCGCGACTTCAAGTTCGGGCGCACCATGTCCACCGCGTGCATCGTGGACGGGGTCGTGTACATCAGCGAGCTGCACGGGTACCTGCACTGCCTCGACGCCCGGACCGGCGACCAGTACTGGCAGTACGACACCAAGGCGTCGATCTGGGGCTCCCCGTATTACACGGACGGGAAGGTGTTCCTGGCGACCGAGTCGGGCGACATGTACATCTTCAAGCACGTGCCCAAGCCGAAGAAGTTCGACCCGATCGAGGCCGCGAAGGACGCGCCCGACATGAAGAGCGCGCGGGCGATCCAGAAGGCCGAAAAGGCGAAGATCGAGAAGGAGTACCTGCTCGCGAAGCTGGAGTTCCCCAACGCGATCCGGTCCACCCCGATCGTCGCCAACGGGGTGCTCTTCGTGATGACCGAGAACACGCTATTCGCCCTGAAGACGAAGTGACCCCGAAAACCCGGCGCCCCGGGAGCATTTGCTCCCGGGGCGTTTTCCGTTGACTATCATAACCCCGTTGCGGACCGCCCCTGCCAGCGGCCCGCTCCGGACTCCCTCCCGAAATCAACTTCGCTCGCTGCTGACACACTGGAGTTGCTGTGAAAGACACGCCCGGTAAGCCGGCGCCCGTCACCGGCGCCACCCTGGAAGAGCGCATCAAGAACGCCCGCGCCCAGCTCGACGCGCACGTGCGCGAGATCGTGCGGTGGCACTTCTCGCCCGAGACCGGAACCCCGTTCTGGCTCGAAAAGGCGAAGGGCTTCAACTTCAACCCGCTCACCGACGTGAACGGGTGGGACGACGTGAAGAAGTTCCCGATCTTCGAGGACGACTGGCTCCGCGGCGGGCCGGTCCGGCGGTGGGTCCCGAAGGGCATGGCCGACCGCGCCGTGTACGTGTTCGAGACCGGCGGCACGACCGGGCTGCCGAAGTCCCGCATCGTGATCGACGACTTCAAGATCGACTACGAGATGATGTCCGACACGCTGCCCGACCGGTACTTCCCGCGGGGCGGGAACTGGCTCATGCTCGGGCCGAGCGGCCCGCGCCGGCTGCGGCTGGCGATCGAGCACCTCGCGCAGTACCGGGGCGGCATCTGCTTCGCGATCGACCTCGACCCGCGGTACGTGGTGAAGTGCCTCAAGGAGCGGAAGGTCGCCGAGGCGCAAGCGTACAAGGACCACTGCATCGATCAGGCGCTCACGATCCTGGCCGGCGGGCACGACATCAAGTGCATGTTCACCACGCCGAAGCTCCTGGCGGCCCTGGACGAGGCGCTCCGCGGCGGCAAGCTCGAAGCCAAGTACCGGTCGCTCGGGAAGCCCGTGCCCCGCGAGGGCGTGCGCTCGATCAAGCAGACCGGCATCACCGGGATCTTCTCCGGGGGCACCGAGTTCACCCCACAGTTCACCCGCGAGGCCTACGAGGAGATGCTGGACAACGGCGACGTGTACATGACCCCCACCTACGGCAACACGCTGATGGGGCTGGCGTGCTCGAAGCCGATCGGGCCGGATGACGGGTTCAAGATCAGCTACTACGCGCCGCAGCCGCGGGCGGTGATCGAGGTGGTGAACCCGAAGAACTACGACGAGATCGTGCCCTACGGCGGGACCGGGCGGGTGCTGCTCTCGACGTTCACGAAGGAGTTCTTCGTCCCGCGGTTCCCGGAGCGGGACGAGGGCGAGCGCGAGAAGCCGTTCGAGAAGTACCCGTGGGACGGGGTGAGCGGGGTGCGCCCGTTCGCGGAACTCGCCGGCGGCACCGTGGTGGGTGTGTACTGACGTGAGTGAAGCGGGCCGACGGGTGCATGTCGCCCGTCGGCCCGGGGCCTACTTGACATCAATGTTGAGTTCGGTCGTCCCCGGCTTGATCTCTCCGGTCAGGCCGGAGGTCGTCGGGTCAGCGAACTTGGGATCGATGGCGAACCAGCCCACGGGACGCGGGGCGCGGTCAGCCGGTGGCCCCTTGTCGCGCCCACCGGGCCGCCCCTCGGCCGTCTCGTTCCCCTTCCGCGCCGGCTGCGCACTTCCTTTACCGCTACGCCCCTCGGGGTTCGGGCTCACAACGCCGATCTTAACCGACCCGACAGCAACCCCAGGCGCCTCGTATTTGCCGTTCGGGTCGATGGGAACTTGGTGGTAGTTGCCCCGCTCGTCGAGCAGCGTCACGGTCCCCCAGACGACCGTCTTGCCCTGAGCACTAACTTTCCCGCGCACGTCCGATGTTGCACCGCCACAGCCGCCGAGCAGAAGGCAAATGCTCGCAGCGAGCAGGCTGAACCCGGGCGAATACGATAACATATTCATTTCCTTTGGGTATTTATTAATAAATCGGGGAGCGACACCGGTGACGCCGCCGGAGCGTAGCCGGTGCCCCACCGACGGACCGTCCCGCCATCCCCGCTGCTACCGTGCAATGACCAGACCGGTACGGGTCGCCGCCCCGTGCCGCCTGGTCGTCGCAGAGACGAACTTGGTAGCAGTGTCGCCTTTCCTACTCCCCGCGGTCTCGAGGCGACACAGCTACCATGCTCGCGCATCAGTTAAGAGTAACGACCTCGCCACCGTTAATACTTGCCATCTGCGTGATGACAGACGCATTCGCGTAGGTGATGAACCGGACGGAGCCGTCGCCCAGCAGCCAGTTCCCACCTCCGGTGTGCATGCTCCAGTAGTGGCACACGTTCCCGGCGCGCGTCGGGGTGTCAGCACGGAAGACTTCGTTGCCGTTGCAGTTGCCAACGTAATAAGTTTCCCGGCTCGGATGGGCGAGGAGCGAATCGACGTCCGTATAGGCCCACCACCCGTACTGGATGTCGTGAGAGGGCGGGCGCTCGCCCACGAGAATGGAATTGCTCGTGCCGTCGGTCGCGCTGGCGATGGTGGTGCCGGGGTTCTTCTGGCCACCGGCCCATGACTGTACGGCAAAGAACCCGTTCCGGGCGTTAGAGCCGTAATCTCCGGACTCACTCCACTCGTCGTTACCGGTCATGCCCACATAACTCGTGAGGCCGTTCGTCGTCCCGCGCGTCACCAGCGTATCCGAAGGGCACTGGAACATCGCGATCGGGAGTTTCTGCGCGGCGTCAAACGCCGGGACGATCTGGGTCGTGTCGGTAATACTCGCGAACGGGTTCACAACGTTTTGCTGCTCCAAGTTCGGGAGGATCCGGACCATCCAGGAGCCGAGAGAGGCGTTGCCGGCCGGCAACACGTTCCAGCGGTACGAAGTTCCGCCGCCCTGGGTGCCGTAGCTCGCCGACCGCGGGTCGAGCGGCCGCGCCGAAGGGAACCGCTGGTTCGTATCGTGGTAGTTGTGGATCGCGAGCCCGAGTTGTTTGAGGTTGTTCTGGCACTTCATACGGGCGGCGGCTTCGCGCACCTTCTGAACGGCCGGCAGCAGCAGCCCGATCAGGATCGCGATGATCGCGATCACCACCAGCAGCTCAATGAGCGTGAACGCGCGGCGACGGGTGAGCGGCATACGGGCCTTGGGAAGAGGTTGAGCAGAGGTCGGCGGCCGGGCCGCTACGCTTCGGGAGGTGAAGGCGTCTCGCCAATCTGACACGCTCTGGTCTGTTTGTCTAGACCTCATGGGGAAGAAAAGGCTCGCCCGCCTTTGGAGTGCGTCGCGGCTCGTACTCGCGGAATGAGTATAGTTACAGGGGAGGACGAGTCGGGCCATTAAAGCCCCCCTGGCGCGAGCGGCAGGCATCGGGCCAGGCGTGGCGCCGCGCTCGGGGGCGATTGCGCTCCCACAGTGGCCACCGGCCAGCAGCTTCAACGGCCTCCAATCGTTGAACCGTACACGCAGGCAAAATACCCGTCCAGTAGCCGGAATTTAAGCGCCCTTCATCCCTTACCGAGCACCAGGTCCACAACCCAGCACCCGCGGACGTGCGGCCC
>DASWYH010001060.1:0-4417 GCA_036405095.1 Gemmata sp.
ACCGTGCGCGAGCGGGAATCGGCCACACGGTTCGTCGCCGCACCGCCGCACGCGCGGATTCCAAGCCCCAAGTCGTGGCACAGGCCCCCGACGGTGAGGATGTTGCACGCCGGGTAATAGTCAGCTCACGGAGACGCGCTCGGACCCTGGCGCTGATGCGGTCCCGAAACCTTTCTTTGGGGGCATCGGGTCGGAAGTCGGGTCGAAGCTCACGGGCCGTTGTGGCGCGGAGCGCTCGACCCGCCGGCCGCCGATCCCAGCCCTTATCGACTCAGCGCAGTGCTTCGACTGCGAGTTCTTGCAGCTTCTCGCGCATCGGTGATGCGTCGCCGTTTGGCAAACCGGTGCGCTGGATCAGCAGCACCACGAACAGGTCTTGTGTCGGGTCGATCCAGCCCTGGGTGCCGAACGCGCCGCCGTGCCCGAACGTGCCCGCCGACAGCATCCGGGTGACGCCCTTCGGCTCGCGCACCACCGCCCAGCCGTAACCGAAGCCGGTTCCGGGCACGAACCCCACGTTCGTCAGGTCGCCGGTCTGCACCTTCGTCATCTCGGCAACGGCCTTTTCGCTCAGGACGCGCTTGCCGTCCGTGGTCTGCCCCTTGTTGAGCATCAACTGGTACAGCTTCGCGAGGTCGGCGCCGGTCGAGTACAGCCCGCCCGCCGGGACGGGGTGCTTCGCCCCCTGTTCCGGAACCGCGAGGAGCGCGTCGGGGGCCGCGAACAGCTTCCCGTCCTTGCCCTTGCCGTAGGTCACCGCGGTCCGTGCCCGCTGCTCCTTCGTGGGGTAGAAGGTTGTGTCGGTCATGCCGAGCGGCTCGAACACCCGCGTCCGGAGAAACGTTTCGTAGCTCTGCCCGCTGCGCACCTCGATCACCCGGCCGAGCACGTCGATCCCCTCGTTCGAGTACCGCCACCGCGTGCCGGGCTCGAACGTGAGGGGCTGGAGCGCGGTCGCGAGCGTCGTTTCGGCCAGCGTGCGGTTCCGCTTCGTGTACACGTCGCTCACGCCGGCCGGGTAGCTCGCGACCCCGCTCGTGTGCGTCAGCAGGTCGCGGAGCTTCACCGGGCGCTTCGGCTTCACGAGCGTTTGCGAGCCGTCGGCCCCCGTCACGAGCAGCCGCTGCCCGGTGAACTCGGGCAGGTGCTTCGCCACGTCGTCGTCCGGCGCGAGCTTGCCCTCGTCGGCGAGGATCATGATCCCGATCGCGGTGACCGGTTTGGTCATCGACGCGATGCGGAACATGGTGTCCTTGGTCATCGGCGCCTTCGTGGCGCGGTCGCACTGGCCCACGGCGTCGAACGCAACGATCCCGTCTTTGCGGCCGACCACGGTAACCGCACCGGAGAGGTCGCCGGTTGTGACGAACTTTTGCATCGCGGCCGGGATCGCTTTCAACTTCTCGGCGGCGGGCGCGGGCGGCTGTCCCGGCGCCAGCGCCGGGATGAGTGCAACGGGGACAAAGAGCACGAGCGCGCGGAAGAGGGGCATCGCAAAACTCCGGGATGGCGGACTCAGAGGCGCGGCCCTATTATCCTATTCGACCGCCTGTTCTTCACGCCCAACGAGGTTGCCATGCCCGCCAAAGATGAAGACGATCAGCCGTGGAACCGCAAGGGCCGCAACGACCGCGACGACGATGACGATCGGCCCCGCAGGCGCCCGCGCGATGAGGACGGTTACGACGACGACCGCCCGCGCAAGCGCCCGCGCGATGGGGACGACGATTTCGAGGACGACCGGCCGCGCAAGCGCCGGCGGTTCGAGGACAGCGACGACCGTTCGGCCCCGGCGCAATCGAACGGGCTCGCGACCGCCGGGCTGATCCTCGGCATCCTGGCGTTCTTCACCCTCGGGCTGACGTCCCTTCCCGGTTTCATCTGTTCCGCGATCGCGCTCGGCAAGCCGGCCAAGCGCGGCGCGGCCGTTGCGGGGCTCGTGCTCAGCCTGTTCGGCGGGCTCGTGGGCGGGGCGCTCCTCGTCGCGCTGCTTCTGCCGGCAACGTACAAGGTGCGCGAGGCCGCCGCCCGCCTGAAGGACCAAAACAACCTCAAACAGCTCGCCCTCTCCGGCCACAACTTCCACTCCGCGAACGCCAAGTTGCCCCAGGCCGATGGGCAACTGAGCTGGCGCGTGCACATGCTGCCGTACCTGGAGCAAGATCAGCTGTTCAAGCAGTTCAACCTGAACCAACCGTGGGACAGTGCGACCAATAAGCCGCTCGCGAGCCGCCCGATCCAAACGTTCATGTCGCCCAGTGAACCGACCCCCGGACCGGACACCCGATACCGCGTGTTCGTCGGTCCGGACACGATGTTTCGGCCCGGCAAGAAGTCGATGACTCTCGTCGATGTCACCGACGGCACCTCGAACACCTTTTACATCGTTGAGGCCGGAGACACGGTGCCGTGGCCGCAGCCCAAGGAACTCACCTATAGCCGCACCGCGCCGGTCCCGGCGCTCGGGCACCCGCACCGCAACGGGTTCAACGTCGCGTTCATGGACGGCTCGGTCCGGTTCATCAAAAAGGGCGCCTCGGAAAGTGCTCTCCGGGCCGGGATCGAGCCCACCGACGGGAAGCCGTTTATCGAGTGATTGCAGTGCGTTCCGAATATTAATTCACCCACCGGAGCCCGCCGTGCCCCCAAACGATGACGACGAAGACGACCGACCCCGCAAGCGCCCCGCGGACAGTAAAGGGAGCGGGGACGACGACCGCCCGCGCAAGCGCCCGCGCGACGGGGACGAGGATTTCGACGACGACCGGCCCCGCAAGCGTAAGCGGTTCGAGGACGAGGGCGGTTACGAGGACGACCGGCCGCGGCCCGCGGCGAAGCAAGGCTCGAACGGGCTGGCGCTCACGGGGCTCATCCTCGGGTTGCTCTCGTTCTGCACGGTCGGCCTGTCCGGGCTGCCCGGGATCGTCTGCTCGCTAATCGCGCTGAGCAAGCCGACGGGTCGCGGGCTGGCGGTGGGCGGGTTGCTCGCCAGCGGGCTCGGTATCCTCGCCTGGATCGGGCTCGGCGCGGGCTTCTTCTTCGGCGTGAAGCCGGCTGTCGAACGGACGAGGGACCAGAACAACATGAAACGGCTCGGTATCGCGCTTCACAACCAACACGACGCGCAACAGGGCTTCTACGGTCCCTACGCGCGTGACACCATGGGCACCCCCAACACCGGGTTGAGCTTCCGGGTCGGGCTGTTGCCCTATCTGGAGCAGGAGAACGTGTACCGCCAGTTCGATACGGGGCAGGCATGGAACAGCGCGCGGAACCAGTCGGCCTCGAACACGAAACTGACGGTGTTCACCTCCCCGTACTCGGACGAACCGGCTTCGACGAACACCCCGTACCGTGTGTTCTACGGCGGCGGCGCGCTGTTCAACGAGAACGGCACCCGCGTTTCGATGCTGAGTATCACCGACGGCACCTCGAACACGATCATGGCGGTCCACGCGGCCGAACAGGTGCCGTGGGCCGAGCCGCGCGAGTTCAAGTACAGCCCGATCGGACCGCTCCCGAAGTTGGGGCAGCCGGGCGGGAAAGGGGCGATCGTCCTGCTCGCCGACGGTTCGGTGCGGTTCGTGTCGAACAAGGTGTCCGACACGTCGCTCCGGGCGATGATCACGAAGAACGGCGGCGAAATGATTACCGGCGACTGATCACGGGCCGTGATGCGTCGGGCGTGAGTGACAGCAAACGTAAACCCGAGGTGAAGCAACTCCTTTGATGCTTTACCTCGGGTTTACGTCTGCCGTCATCCACGCCCGGCGTAGGCACCGGCCTACAGGTACGTCGAGAGGAGGTACAGCACGAGACCGATGCCCGCGAGGAACAGGGTGATCCGCAGCCCCCATCCGGTCGCTTCGTGAACGATCTTGTCCCAGCGGTCGTGGCGGGTGGCCGCGTAAACGAGGCTCACCACCACGAGCAGCACCGGCAGATCCCAGTAGATGCTCACGGCCAGAAGTGGAAGGTTCATCAGGCGCCTCCTCCGATCGCAGGGGGCTGTGGGGCGGCGGGCGGGGTCGGGGGGACGATCGGCACCGGCGCGGGCGGGACCGGAACCGCGCCCGGCGTGGTCGCCGTTTCGCTCGCGTTCGTGACCCAATCCGGGGGCGGCTCACGGAACATCGGTCCGGCCAGGGCGTCGTAGATCACGAGCAGGTTCAGCACCCCCGCGATCACCGTGTACACCCACCCCAGATCCCAGCGCTTGTTCCCATTGCGCTGGAGGTCGTTCAGTTCCTTCTCGTCGGGCATCCGCTCGAACTTACCGAACACCGGGCCGGCGTCCTTGGTCTTGTCGAACACCGCGTACTGGTACACGCCAGGCCACGCCGCCGCCCCGATCCAGAACTGCCCGAGGAACTGCCACCGGTGCGAGATCGCCTTCGCCGGGCCGGGCATGTTCGCC
>DASWYH010001061.1:0-2052 GCA_036405095.1 Gemmata sp.
GGACCGCGGACGTCCCGTCCGCTCCATGGCGGGTCGCACGGGGTGGGGCTTTCTCCTGGGACCGCGGACGTCCCGTCCGCTCCTTGGCGGGGCCTCTGGCTCCCCGCAGGGACGGCTCGCTACACCACCCGACACCCAGCGGACGGGACGTCCGCGATCCCAGGGAGCAAGCCACACCCCGGGCCACGGAATGGTTGGCGCAGGTCGTTTTTGGGTACAAACAAGGGGCTCAGGGCGGGCGGTGGCAAAATCCCCTTGGAAAACGAAAGGCCCCGGCGGACCGTCCGCCGGGGCCTCACCCTCGGGGAAGAGTGGTGCGTGTGAGCGAGCACCCGGGCGGTTGCCCGCCCCGGCTGCTCGTTCTGCACCCGAACGCCCCGGCACACGCGGCTTGCGCCGGGCGCCTCACTTCCCGTCTTTTTCTTTCTTCTCCAGACGCGCCGCCAGGGCTGCGCGCGTCGCCGGGGTCAGGTCGATCCCGAGTTCCTTCATCTGGCGCTCGTCCACGGTGGCCGGGGCGCCGGTCATCAGGTCGCGGGCCTGCTGGTTCTTCGGGAACGCGATCACGTCCCGGATGTTCGTCGTCCCGGCGATCACCATCGCCCAGCGGTCGAGACCCAGCGCGATCCCGCCGTGCGGGGGGGCGCCGCTCTTGAGCGCGTCGAGCAGGAACCCGAACCGGTACTGTGCGTCGTCCGGCGACATGCCCAGGATCTCGAACACCCGGCTCTGCACGTCCGGGCGGTGGATCCGGATCGAGCCGCCCCCCACCTCGTACCCGTTCAGCACCATGTCATACGCCTTCGCGCGCACCTTCCCCAGCCCGTCGTCGGTCCAGAAGTGCTCCAGGTCGGCGTCCATCGGGGCCGTAAACGGGTGGTGCATCGCGGCCCACTTCTTCTCCTCGTCGTCCCACCCGAACATCGGGAAGTCGAGTACCCAGAGGAAGTTGAAGTGCTCCGGGCGCGGCTGGAACGGCACCGGGGCGTAGCTCTCCTTGCGCTTCTTCGCGGCGTCCGCCTTGTCCTTCTCGGCCCTCTCGTGCTCGGCCTTCTCGTCCCACCAGTTCTTGAACAGCTTCAGCCGGGTGGCCAGGTGGACGCGCAGCGCGCCGAGCGCGTCGCACACCACCGCCTCGGTCCCGGCGACGAACAGGAGCAGGTCCCCGTCGGCCGCGCCGAGCCGCTCCACGAGCTTCGCTTTCAGCTCCTCGTTAAAGAACTTCTCGACCGACCCGGTGAGCTTGCCGCCCTCGACCTTGAGCCACGCGAGGCCCTTTGCTTTGTACGTCTCGACCACCTTCGGCAGCTCGCCGCCGGGCTTCAGCGCGGTGTTGCTGAACAGCGGGTTCTTCTTGGCGTCCTGGGCCGCCGCCGCGCCCTTCGCGTTGATCGCGCGCACGGTGCCGCCGGCCGCGACCGCGTCCTTGAGGAACTGCGCCTCGCTGGCCGCCGCGAGGTCGGTCACGTCCACGATCTCCAGCCCGAACCGCAGGTCCGGCTTGTCGGACCCGTACTTCGCCATCGCCTCCGCGTAGCTCAGCCGCGGGAACGGGAGCGCGAGCTTCACGCCCAGGCACGTGTCGAACACTTCGGCCGCGAGCCGCTCCATGACCCCGATCACGTCCTCGCGCTCGACGAACGACATCTCCACGTCGAGCTGCGTGAACTCGGGCTGCCGGTCGGCGCGCAGGTCCTCGTCGCGGAGGCACCGCGCGATCTGGAAGTAGCGGTCGTAGCCCGAGATCATCAGGAGCTGCTTGTACAACTGCGGCGACTGCGGGAGCGCGAAGAACTCCCCGTTGAAGACCCGGCTCGGCACCAGGTAGTCGCGCGCCCCTTCGGGCGTGCTCTTACCCAGCAGCGGGGTCTCCACTTCGAGGAAGCGGTTCGCGTCCATGTAGTCGCGGATCACCTTGCAGAGCCGGTGCCGCAGGCCGAGCACTTTTTGGAGCGAGCGCCGGCGCAGGTCCAGGTAGCGGTACTGGAGCCGCAGGTCTTCGTTCGCCAGTTCGGTTCCGAACTCGTTGATTTCAAATGGCAGGGGCGGGCA
>DASWYH010001062.1:0-1574 GCA_036405095.1 Gemmata sp.
CTCGACAACTCCGGCGGTTGAGGGATGGGTGTCATCGCGTCCGTTCGATTACAGAACACCGGCTCTTGAGGCAACTCGGCGCCGAAGGGAGTCAAAAAGACCTGGAAAATGCACGGCCCGCACCCCGTGAACGCTTACTCGGCTCGCGTTCACCATGACGGACGAGAGCGGGGCAACCTTCGCCAACATCGAGCGCCCCGGCGAGGGGGTGCTCGGCGTCCTTTACTGGTGTTCCCCGGAGGCCCTGGACGCTCTGGATCGGTACGAGACCGGGTACGACCGAACTCCGGTGGGCGTGTGGGACGAGGCCGGCGAGACGGTCGACGCGGTGGTGTACGTTGCGCGACCGGAGTTCCGGGCGGGGGCGAGCCCGCCGTCGAGCGAGTACGTCCGCCGGATCGTTCGGGGCGCTCGGGAGCACGGCCTGCCGGAACACTACATCCGTTCCCTCCAGGCCGCGGCGGGAGCCTCCGACCCGTCAGACGTCTGAGCCGGGCCGTTCCGCCCCGGTCGCGAACCCGACGCTGCTTTCGAGGGGAAGCCCGGTCGGGAGCGCCGCCCGCGGACCCGCCCGAAAGCGGAGTCGCCCTGCCGGGCGTCGGCCCGCCGGAATCACGACCCGGTGCCGGCGTCCCGCTTCTCCCCCAGGTCGGTCAGGTGCAGGTCCAGCGCCCGCACCGAGACGCGGATCTCCTCGGCGGAAATGCCCAGCGACGCCATCATCAGGAGCAGCCCGCCGGAGAACACCACTTCCGCGGTGCCCACGCGGCCGAAGAACAGCAGGAACATCGTCGCCGTGCAGCAGAACAGGCTCAGCACGCCGGCCAGTTGCATGTTGCGGATCAGCCGCAGCCGGCGCTTCAGGTTGTGGATCTGGTCGAGCAGCTTGCCCTCGTGCGACTGGCGGTAGTTCCCCTCCAGGCTGCGGACGAGTGTGGCCAGCGCCAGGAAGCGGTTGGTGTAGGCCAGGAGCAGCAGGGAGACGGCCGGGAACAGGAGCGAGGGCGTCTGAAGGGTCATTTCCATGAGCGGGTCCGCGGTGCCGGGGCGGGGCCGGTTCGGCCCTGCGAAGCGGGTATCGTACGCGCCGGACGCGGCCCGCGGTGCGAACGGGCGTCGGCACACCTCATCGGGCCGCGACCGCCTCGACCGTCCGGTCCGCCGCCGGCGTTCGTTCCGCTCGCTTGCGCAGGTACGCCTTCGCGGAGTCGGCCATCGTGACCAGTGCGGCACCCATCATGATCGCGTCCTTGATGACGAGTCGCCCGGCCCCGGACAGGAGCGGGAACCCGTGCTCCGGCCCGCCCCGGTCCGGCACCCAGCACTCCGGCGTCGTCACCAGGAACGACAGCGTCACGAACGACATCACGACCACCAGGAAACTGCCCACCGCCGACACCTGCGGGAGCCACGGGTTCACGGCGATGAGCAGCCCTTAGTGACTGTCCCATAAGTGGTCGTCACGCGGCTTTGTGATATTGGAACTCGGGATCGGTCTGTTTGGGTTCGAGTCGGTTGAGCATGAGGTGGATCATGGCCAACTTGATGAACGCTTCTGACGACATCACGCTCTC
>DASWYH010001063.1:0-4043 GCA_036405095.1 Gemmata sp.
GGAGCCACCGCGGGGGCGAAAAGGCCGCCGCGGTCCGGGCCGAGTGCGCGCGCCGCGGGTGGGCGTTCGCCGCGTTCGACTTCCGCGCGCACGGCGCCTCGCCCGGGGCGATGGTGGACCTCACGGCCACGCGCCTGCTCGAAGACCTCGGCGCCGCCCGGTACTGGCTCGCGGCCCGCGGGCACACCCGGCTCGGGCTGATCGGTTCGAGCATGGGCGGGTTCGCGTCCGCGTGGTTCGCGAAGCGCAACCGGGAGCGCGTGGCCGGGTGCGTGTTCCTCGCGCCCGCGTTCGGGTTCCTGGACCGGCGCTGGAACCTCCTGAGCCCGCAGGAACAAGAGGAGTGGACCCGCACCGGCCGCCGCGCGGTCAAGAACGAGTGGCTGGAAACGGAACTCGGCATCGGGCTGGTCGCGGAACGGTCCCTGTACCGCCCGGAAGAGTTAGTAAAGGACTGGGCGACGCCCTCATTGCTGTTTCACGGAATGGCGGACGCCGTCGTCCCGGACTCCGATAGCCTGTTCTTTGCGCGGAACGTCGATTACCCTCGGGTGGAACTGCGGTTGCTCAAGGACGGCGACCACCGGCTGGCCGCCCACAAGGACGACATCGCCGCTGCCGCCGGCGCGTTCCTCGCGCGGCACCTCGGAAGCTGATCCACCAACCGGAGACCCGCCTTGCGCTCGCTCATCCTTTCCCTCCTCGCGCTGTTCGCGGCCCCGGCCGCGGGGTACTCCGCGCCCGAGGTGCCGGCCCCGCCCACGGACCTCGTCGATTACGTGACCAAGAAGGACGACTCGTTCTCGTGGAAGCTCGCCGGCACGAAGGAGAGCGACGCCGGGACGGTCTACGAGATCGACCTCGTCTCGCAGACCTGGCAGAGCATCAAGTGGGACCACAAGCTCCAGGTCTTCGTGCCCAAGGGGGCGAAGCCGCGGGCCACGATGGTGCTGTGGAACCAGGGCGGCAAGCCGAACGCGACCTCGGGCCTTCTGGGGCTGCAACTCGCGGAGCGGGTCCAGGCGCCGGTCGCGTTCCTGTACGGGGTGCCGAAGCAGCCGCTGTTCGGGGGCAAGACCGAGGACGCGCTCATCGCGGAAACGTTCGTGCAGTACCTCGCGACCAAGGACGGCTCGTGGCCGCTCCTGTTCCCGATGGTGAAGAGCGTCGTCAAGGCGATGGACGCGCTCCAGGCGTTCGCCAAGGAGCAGTGGAAGTTCGAGGTCACGTCCTTCGTCGTCACCGGCGCCTCCAAGCGGGGCTGGACCTCGTGGCTCACGGCCGCCACCGGCGACCCGCGGGTGAAGGCGATCGCGCCGATCGTGATCGACACCCTCAACATGCCCGTGCAGATGAAGAACCAGGTCGCGGCGTTCGGGAAGCCGAGCGAGATGATCAAGGACTACACCGAGCGCAAGCTGGTCCCGATCCCCGACACCGCGGAGGCGAAGAAGCTGTGGCGGATGGTCGACCCGTGGGTGTACCGCGAGAAGCTCGCGCTCCCGAAGATGATCGTCAACGGCGCGAACGACCCGTACTGGCCCCTGGACGCGCTGAACTCGTACTGGGACGACCTGAAGGGCGAGAAGTGGGTCCTGTACGTGCCCAACGCGGGCCACGACCTGCGCGAGACCGACCAGAACGGGCGCAAGGACCTGCTCCCGATGCGCGCGGTGAACACGCTGGCCGCGTTCTGCCGGTGCCAGATCTTCGACCAGAAGATGCCGGGGCTGTCGTGGGTGTGTGACGAGAAGGCCGGGGTGTGCCGGCTGGAGGTCACCTCGGCGGCGAAAACGGTCGGGATGCACATCTGGACCGCGGAATCGGACACGCGCGACTTCCGCAAGGCCCGCTGGACCGAGGACGCCGCCGCGCGGTTCCCGGCCACGGTCCGCGCCCCCGAGAAGGGGTTCCGCGCGTTCTACGCGGAGACCGAGTACGACCTGGACGGGCTGAAGTTCCACCTCTGCACCCAGATCCGCATCCTCGAACCGGTCAAGAAGTAATGGGTTGGGACTTCGCGCGGGAGCTGGACCGGTGGGGGCCGCGGTCGGGTGACACCCCTGTGTCACTGGCCGCGGCCCGTGCGTACTGCGCCCACGTGGCGCGGGCGCACTACGAGAACTTCACGGTCGTCTCGCTGCTCCTGCCGCGGCGCCTGGTCCGGCACTTCCACGCGGTGTACGCCTACTGCCGCTGGTCCGACGACCTCGCCGACGAGACCGCCGGGGGCCAAACCGCGCTCGACCTCATCGCGTGGTGGCGCGGGGAGCTGCTCGCGTGCTACGCGGGCGCGCCGCGGCACCCGGTGATGATCGCACTTCGTGAAACGATCCGGCGGTTTAACATTCCGCCGGGGCCGTTCCTCGCGCTCCTGTTGGCCTTCGAGCAGGACCAGCACGTGAAGCGGTACGACACGTTCGACCAGCTCACGGGCTACTGCGAGTGCTCCGCGAACCCGGTCGGGCACCTCGTGCTGATGCTGTTCGAGTGCTTCGACGCCGAGCGCGCGCGGCTCGCGGACGAGGTGTGTACGGGGCTCCAGCTCGCGAACTTCTGGCAGGACGTGGCGCGCGACTTGGACATCGGGCGGGTGTACCTGCCCGCCGAGGACCGCGCCCGGTTCGGGTACACCGACGCCGATCTGGCCGCCCGGCTCTGTACGCCGCAGTTCCTGGAACTCATGCGGTTCGAGGTCGCGCGCGCCCGTGGGTTCTTCGAGCGCGGGTCGGCGCTGCTGCCGTTGCTCCCGCGGGCGGCGCGGGTGGACGTGGAGCTGTTTATTCGCGGCGGCGAGGCGATCCTGAACGCGATCGAGGGGCAAGGGTACGACGTGTGGACCCGGCGCCCGGAGGTGAGCAAGTGGGCGAAGGCGAAGCTGCTCCTGGGCGCGGTCGCGCGGAAGCTCGTATAGCGCCGCGCTACACCAGTTGCGCCTTCGCCTTTTCGCGCTCCAGCGTCTCGACCAGTTCGCGGGCCTCGCCGTAGGTGAGCCCCTCGGCCAGCGGGAACGCCGGCCCCTGGAGGAGCGCCGCGGCCTCCTCGGGCGTGCAGCGCCGGGTCGCGCACACGAGCGGGATCAGCGCGTCCCGGGCCGTCGCCGGCCACGACTCCACCACCACCCGGTGCCCGGCGGGCGGCTGTTCCAGCCGCAGCAGCCGCTCGTAGTCGGGCAGCTCGGCCACCACCGTGAGCTTGTCGCCCACCTTGAGCCGGTAGCCCCGCGCGGCGGCGAGGTCGCGCCCGGACAGGGCGACGGGCTGGAGCCCGTAGTCCAGCGCGAGCGCCCGGAGCGAGCGCCCGTTCAGGTGGTCGTCGGCGTCGTTCACGACGAGGTCGATCACCACGAGCGTGCGCCCGGCCACGGCCACGAGCGCCAGGACGCTGTCGCCGTAGAGGGCCGAGGCGAACGCCGGGGCCGCCAGCGCGGGGGCCGAGATCGCGTGCCGGATGTCGGCGGCCTCGCGCACGGCCTCGGCGAACTCGGGGTCGATGAGCCGCACTACCACCCGCTGCTTCGGGTTCGCCTCGCGCACCAGGAGCGCGATCTCGATGTTCCCGAGTTCGCTGTCCGTGGCCGCGATCACCGCCTTGGCGGAGTCCGCCCGCGCCTGCGCGAGCACCTCGGGGACGGTCGCGTCGCCCACGAACACCGGCACGCCCATCCGCCGCACGGTCTCGTAGAACGGGCTGTCGGTCCCCTTGTCGATGGCCACGATCTGTTCGCCCATCGCGCTGAGTTCCTGCACCAGCCGGTAGCCCACGTTGCCGAGCCCACAGACGACGATGTGCCCGCCGTCCGGCACGTACCGCGCTTCGAGCGCGCCCTTAAGCCGCGCGCGGATCAGGTAGTTGGTCAGGATCGCCGTGAACCCGGCGACGAGAGCGGCCCCGGCGAGCTTCAGGGTGCTGATGAACACCTTGGCCCACTCGGGCCGGTTCTCGCCGTGCAGGTCGCCCCCGGTCGCGATGATGCTCACGGTCTGGTACAGCCCGTCGCCCCACGCGGTCCCGAGCCCGTAGCGGAACACGAGGGTGCTGGC
>DASWYH010001064.1:0-1809 GCA_036405095.1 Gemmata sp.
AGGGACCACCCCAACTACTACAAATACTTCGCGCTGCCCAAGCCCGAGTACTATTACTCGTACACTTACGGCAACGCCGAGTTCTTTGTGCTCGACACGAACCCGAAGCGGAACCTGAAGCCCGAGGGTGAGCAGTACAAGTGGCTCGACAAGGCACTGGCCGCGTCCACCGCGAAGTGGAAGATCTGTTACCACCACCACCCCGCGTACTGCTCGGACGACGACGACTACGGTAACACCTGGAAGGGGAGCAGCACCTCCGGCGACACGCGGGTGCGGAACCTCGTGACCCTGTACGAGAAGTACAACGTGGACGTGGTGTTCAACGGGCACGTTCACGTGTACGAGCGGTCGTGGCCGATCCGCGGCGGCAAGGTGGACCAGAAGAACGGCACCATGTACGTGACCAGCGGCGGGGGCGGCGGGCGGCTCGAAAACTTCGCCCCCACCCCGGCGTTTTTCAAGGACCAGTTCCGCTCGGACTTCCACTTCTGCTACGTCACGGTGCACCAGGGGACGTTCAAGCTGCACGCCTTCGACCAGGAGGGGCGGCTGTTCGACCAGTTCACGATCAAGAAGGACTGAGGACCCAATGCCGGGCCTCGCAGCACGTGTCGGCCGGGCCGCGCGATGCGGCCTTCGGCCGGCCGAGACAACCGGGGTGCCCCGTGGGTGAAACGAACGCCGCGCCGAAGTACATCGAAGTGGCCGCGGCGCTGGAGCTCCAGATCCGCGCCGGGAAATGGGACGGGGGCCGCATGCCCAGCGTCCGCGGGATCGCCGCGCAGCACCGCGTGAGCGTCGTCACCGCGTCGCGGGCGCTCCAGATCCTGCGCGACAAGGGGCTGATCCACACGGTCGAGCGGTCCGGCAGCGTGCGCGTACCGCCGCCCAGCGCGGACCGGTGGGCGCTGGTGCTCCGGCTCACCCCCGGGCCGTGGCAGAAGGCCACCATCAGCATGAGCCGGGTGGGGTTCGAGACGCTCGCCCGGCGCGACCCGATGCACCTCGACTCGGACGCCTTCGCGCTCGCACAGAACCTGTCCGAAGCGCACCTCCGGGTCGCCGTCCGGCGGGCGCGGGACGCCGGCGTCGGCGGGGCGTTCCTCCTGCCGTCGCGCCACAGCGAACCCGAGATGCACCTCGACGAGCGGTTCCTCGCCGCGTGTCAGTTCGAGGGGCTGCCGGTGGTGCTGCTCGAACGGAACCTGCGGGGGCACAACCGCCCCCTGGATCACGACCTGGTCGCGGCCGACGACCTCGACGGCGCCGCCCGCTGCACCCGGCACCTGTTGGACCTCGGCCGCAAGCGGGTGGGGATCATCGTGGCGTCGCCGACGAGCAGCCACAACGACAAGGTCGCCGGTTACCTGTTCGCCTTGCACGCGGCGAACACGGACCCGAACCGCTCCGGCCCGGAGATGCGGCCCGAGGTGCTGTACCAGAGCTCCGACATGCCCAACCGCGAGGCGTACTCGGTGCTGGCCGATCACGTGCGCCAGCGGGGGCTCGATGGGGTCGTCTGCTACCAGGACTACACCGCGATGGGGCTGATCTTCGAGTTGCTCAACCGCGGGGCCAAGGTGCCCGCCGACGTGGCCGTGGTCGGGTCCGACGACCTGCCGATCGGCGAGCAGTTCGCGATCGGCATCACCAGCTACGCCTACCCCTCGGAGGGGATGGCGGAGCAGGCGGTGCGGCTCATGCGGGAGCGGCGCCAGAACCCGCACCGGCCCCCGCTGAAGGTGGTGGTGCCGGGGCGGCTCGTCGTCCGGGCGAGTTCGATCGGTGCTCAGTTCAGCGGCGGAG
>DASWYH010001065.1:0-2393 GCA_036405095.1 Gemmata sp.
GCTGTACAAGTACGACTACGTCGCGACCGCCGCGGCGTGCCTCGCGTACCTCACCGTGAAGCAGCAGGACTCGTGCGGCCTGATCACCTTCGACTCCGACGTGCGGGAGGCGATCCCGCCGCGCAGCTCGCAGCGCCACATGGACGCCGTCACCAAGGCGCTCCACGTGTCGAACCCGCGCGAGAAGACCGACATGGTCAAGATCATGCGGCAGGTGGCGGAGAGCATGCACAGCCGCGGCCTGGTGCTCGTGTTCTCCGACCTGCTCTGCGACCGCGAGGAGCTGTTCCGGGGGCTGGAGATGCTCCGGCACCGGCGCCACGACGTGATGGTGTTCCACATCCTCGACGACGACGAACTGCTGTTCCCGTTCGCCGGGATGACGAAGTTCGAGGGCCTGGAAGCGCAACCCGATCTGCTCTGCGACCCCCGCGCGCTCCGCGACGGGTATCTGGAAGAACTCGAAATCTACCTCACCGACGTCCGGCGCGGCTGCACCCGGATCGGGGTCGATTACACGCTGCTCCGGACCAGCGACTACATGGACGCGGTCCTCTCGAAGTTCCTGTTCCAGCGTATGTCCACCCGTGCCCCCGCGCGGCGCTGACCCTCACGAGTGCGGAACTCGGAACGTTGAACCCGGAACGAAAGGCACGGAGCCCGGCGCGGCTCCGCACCCCGGGTTCGGCGTTCCGGATGGCCGAGGTTCCGCGCTCCACACTCCGCATTCCGCATTGCTGAGACTCCGATGCTGTCGCTGTTCCTGAACCCGTGGACGTTAATGGCCGGCGTGGCGCTCGTGGGCGCGCCGATCGTTATTCACCTCATCAACCGCATCCGGTTCCGGCGGGTGAAGTGGGCCGCGATGGAGTTCTTGCTCAAGGCGCAGAAGCGGATGCGCCGGCGCAAGATCCTCGAACAGCTCCTGCTACTTTTGCTGCGGTGCCTGCTCGTGTTCCTGGTCGGGATGTTGCTGGGCCGCTTCCTCGGGTGCGATTCGGGACAGGGGAAAGAGACCCGCTCGACCACGCACCTCGTGGTCCTCGACGACACGCCGAGCATGGCGGACGCGTGGCGCCGCGAGGACGGCTCCCAGACCGACGCCTTCGCCGACGCCAAGAAGCTCGTGTACGAGAAGCTCATGAAGGCCGCCGGGGAGGCCACCACGAGCCAGACCTTCCAGGTCGTGCGCCTCTCGGACCTCGACAAGCCGTTCCCGGCGAAGATCGAAGACGCCAAGGTGAGCGCGGCGGCGATCGACGCGATGGAGAACCACCTCAAACCGCTCCAGGTGTCCACCGTTCGGAAGAGCCTGAAAGACGCGCTCGATTCCGCGAAGGGGCGGCTCGGCGGCGCTCCCGCGGGCGACGCGAAGGTGGTTCATATCCTGTCCGACCTGCGCAACGTGGACTGGAACGAGGACGGGCAGGCCATCACCGAGAAGCTCGCGGAGCTGAAGGAGAACGGGATCACCGTTCACCTGATCGACGTTGCGAACCCGGCGCGCAAACCGGACCGCAAGTCGCCCCAGTCCAGCGACAACGTCGCGCTCCTGGAAGTGAAGCCGCGCAACCGGGTCGTTGCGGCGAACCAGCAGACGGACCTCGAAGTGCGGCTCAAGAACTTCGGCAACACCGACCTCAAAGAGGTCCGCATCGACTTCTACCTCAACGGCGTCAAGGACCTGATCCCGTCGCTGGTGTTCCCGAGCCTCCCGGCGAACCAGGAGCGCACCGCGACGTGTCAGGCGACGTTCACGCAGACGGCCTCGCGCGAGAAGCCGCTCGACCGGTTCAACCTCGTGACCGCGGTCCTCGGCACCCCCGAGCCCGGCGGGCTGGCGGTCGATAACGTCCGGCACGCGGTGGTCGAGGTGCGGCCCAAGTTGCAGGTTCTCGTGGTCGATGGCCGCGTGGACAAGCGCGACAAACAGGAGGGCGACAGCTTCTACCTCCGCAAGCTGTTCCTCGACTCGTTCGGCGGCATCGAGTGGCGCACGACCGAGCCGGCGAAGCTCGACAGCGCGGACCTGCGGCCCTTTACGACCGTTTACCTCCTCAACGTCCCTTCGCTCTCGCCCGGAGCCGTTGCGAACATCGAGCGGTTCGTTGCCGAGGGCGGCGGCGTCGGCGTGTTCCTCGGGCCGGACGTGAAGCCCGACGATTACACCGCCCGGATGTACCGCGGCGGGCAAGGGTTCTTGCCGGTGCCGCTCCCCGCCAAGTTCTCCGACGAGCTGACGCCCGAGCAGAAGCTGGCCCGGGACTTCGCCTTCGGCAAGCGCGTGGTCCTGCGCGACCCGGCCAACCGGTTGCACCCGGCGCTGTACGCGATTTACACGAACGAGCGTGGCGGCACCGCCAAGGACAGCGAGGTCGAACGGTACTTCCTGT
>DASWYH010001066.1:0-9426 GCA_036405095.1 Gemmata sp.
GCGCGACCTTCGCATCCACGATGACGAGTTTCTTGGACGTATCGACGGTGACCCCGGCCGCCTTCTTTTCTTCAGAACCCGCACGGGTGCTGAGAAGGCCGACCAGCGCGAAGCACCCGAACGCAACGACGAGCCGTTTCATGAGTTGGTTCCTCTATTTCGTTCCGATGCACACGAGGACGGTTTCCTTGTTCGCGGACGGGCCGTCGATGTTGCACGTCGCCACAATCAGCTTCCCGCCGTGAACGGTGACGCCGCCGTACACCATGCCCGGCAGCCCGGTTTCCTTGGACACGGAGAACGTCCAGCGCGCGGCGCCCGTTTTGAGGTCGATCGCGTGAACGACCCCGGCGAGGTCCGCGGCGTAAGCGACCCCGCCGACTACCGCCGGGGGGGCGAACAACGGGGCCTTCGCGTCGTAGAGCCAGGCGCGTTCGCCGTCCCCGACTTTGTACGCGCGCACCTTCCCGTCCGTGGCGGTGCAGACCGCGAGGCCGTCGGCCACCGCGACGCACCCGAGGACGCCCCCGGTGGGGATCTCTTTTCGCCACTTCTCCGCCCCGGTCTTCAGGTCGAGCGCGGTCACGTTGCCCTTCGCGCCCCGGAGTTCCTTGTAGTAGTACCCAATCGAGCTGCCGGGCACGATCACGAGGTCGCCCGCCACGGTCGCACCGCCCCACGGGTTGTACTTGAGGTCCGCCTTCCACGCGGTCTCGCCGGTGTCGGCCTTCAGCGCGTACAGCGCGCGCTCCCCGATCTTCTCTTTCTCCAGGTGCGCGGTGGGCACCAACAGCTTGTCCGCCGCGAAGTTAAGCGAGGCGTCCACGTGCCAGCGCACCTCGCCCTTTTGCCAAACCTTCTTGGGCTGGAACTTGAGCAACTGGCTGTCGTCCGGCGGGAACGCGCCGTCCACCTTCTTCGCCTTCTCGTCCTCGAACTTCGTCTGGATCTGTTTCCACCGCTCGGCCTGCATCTTGGCGACCGTCGCGCGGTCGTACTCCTTGCCGTCGAGAACCGCTTTATCGAGTTCGACGCACACGACACCCGCGGCCCCGCCGCCGACGAACACCTTGCCGCCGACGACCACGGGCGCCCCTTCGACGTGAACCGGGGCGTCCTTCGGCTCGGACAGCTTGAGTTGCCACAGCGGGCGGGTGGTGGCGAGATCGAAGCAGTTGAGCAGCCCGGCGCCGTCGAGGTGCGTGCCCTCACCGAACACGATCGTACCGTCCGCCAGTGCCGGCGAGCTGACCGAGTTCAGTTGCAGCGACGGTTGCGACTTCTCCCAGACCGGTTCCGGCGGGTTGGTCTTGCCGGTGAGCGGGTAGATGACCGAGAACGGGCGGTTGAGGGCGCCCAGACCAGCAACGTAGATGCCGTCTTTCACCGGCACCGGCGACGCGAGGAACTGGTCGTGTGATTTCACGGTCCAGAGCAGCGCGGGCTTGTCGGGACCGGCCACCTTGTCCGTGTTGCCGGTGCGCTGCGGGTTCCCGCGGTACGTCGCCCACGGCCCCGGATCGGCGGCAAGGGCCGCGTTTGATCCACAGATTGCACAGAGAGCACAGATTGAAAACAGAGAGGGCAATCGGTTCATTTCGGCACTCGTGGTTTTGCTTTGATCTGCCTTGATCTGTGTAATCTGTGGATCAAAATACGGCGACTCAGTTGAGCTTCACCTGCATGGGCGTGGTGGTGACGGTCACGTCTTTGGCGGTGGCTTTCCCGTCCGGGCCGGTGAACTCGAACTTGTACGCACCGGGCGCGAGCGCGAACCGGGGCGCCAGCCCGCTCTGACCGCCCCGCCCGTCGCCGCCGCACACGGCGCAGCACGCGACCCGCTCGCCGTTGGCGCCCTTCACGACCACCTTACCGCCGTTCAGGGTCGCGGTGCCGTTGAGCGCGACGACCACGGGGGTTTTCGCCCCGCCGGGGGTGAGCACCCCGAACAGGACACTCGACTCCTGCCCTTCATTGTTCAGAACGAGGTCGAGTTGCCCGTCGCCGTTGAGGTCCGCGAACGCCGCGGCCTGCGAGTTGAACACCTTCTGCGTGAGGCCGAGCGCGGCCGATTGTTCCGTGAACTTGCCCGCGCCGTCGTTCTTGAAATAGCGGTTCGAGCCGCGCAGGCAGCACACGAGCAGATCGGGCTTCCCGTCGTTGTCGAAGTCGCCCCACGCGGCCGACACCGCGTTCGGGACATCGGCCGCAAGCGCGCCGCTCGCCGCGGTCACGTCGGTGAACTTCCCGGTGCCGTCGTTGCGGAGCAACTTGCACTTCCCATCCGCCTGGGGGATGAACAGGTCCGGGTGCCCGTCGCCGTCGAAATCGCGGACCGCCGGGCCGACCTTTCCAGGTTTGTACGCGATCTCGCTATCGGCCTTAAGGGCGAACTTGGTTCCGGCGTTCAGGAACAGCAGCCCCGTTCCCGCGCCGTAGAGGACATCGGGTTTCCCGTCGCCGTTGAAGTCGGCGACCGCGAGCGTGTCCCCCTTCACGTCGGACGCGGCGCCTTCTGGCCCGAAGCCCCAGGCGGCACTCGCATCCGTAAACCACGCCCCCGGTGGCCCCCCTTCGCCGTTGCCCGCGGTGATGGAGAAGGCTTGCGGTTTGTCCGCGTTACACATCTTCACCAGGAGCGCGTTTTTGCCCTGCTTCAGTTTCAGGGAGAGGGCGAACGGTTCCGCTTTTCCCTTCTCCTCGTTGACCACCTTTTCGCCATTGACCCACACCGTCAGCGTGTTGCCCCCGGCGCCGATCGTGAACGGCACCTCGGACGCGGCGCTCATTTCGAGTTCGCCGTGAACGTAGGTGGCACAGTTCGCCCCCATTTCGGGCAGCGGGGTGGGCTCCGCTTTGAACTCCTTCTTGGCCCACTTGGTGGGCATGTTCCGCTTGCCCTTGTACTCCTTCTCGGGCTGGAACTTCTCGCTCTCGACGGGGAACGCGGTCTTGAAGTTGTCCGCCGGGTTCGCCGCGCGGAAGATGCCGATCGCGTGCCAGGCGCCGAACTTCGGGAGCACGAGTTTCGGCGCGTCCGGGCGGCTGTTGGCGTACACGCGCAGCCCGTGGAAGCCGTTCGCGAGAACGATGTCGGGCTTCCCGTCACAGTTGAAGTCGCCCCACGCGGCGGAGGTCAGGTTGTAAGCGGCTTCTTTGGGGAGGCGCTTCGTTTCGTCGCGGAACTGGCCCTTCCCGAGGTTCACGAAGAGGCGCGGACCGGTCGGGGTCGCCAGGAGCAGGTCCGGGAGCCCGTCGCCGTTGCAGTCGGCCCACACCGCGGACCGCGCGCCGCCGGTGAGCCCCGGAAGGGCCGTTTCGATGAAGCTGTCGCCGCCGTTTTGGAGCAGCGACACCTTGCTCGCGCCGCACAAACAGATGTCCGTTTTGCCGTCGTTGTCGAAGTCGATCGTGGTGACCGACTGGGCCTCCGCGTCGAGCTTGGTGAGGGCCGCGTATTTGTCGAAGCCGGGCATGCCCTGGAGCCGGCGGATGTCCTCGCCGCCCCACCCGACGAAGTCGCGCTTCGGGTTGTAGTCGATGAGCTTGAGGCTGGTTTTCAGGCGCTGGATGCGCGCGACCTTCTTGTGAATCGCTTCCTTGTCGCCGTCTACCATGCACGGCACGACGACCTCTTTGCCGTCCACGATTTCGGCCACGAACCCGCCGAGCTTCTCAACCTTCCCGGCGTAGGAGCGGAGCAGGAACGGCTCCCCGTGCGACATGCCCCACCACTCGCCCTGCGGGTACGCCTGATACCACGACGTGCCGAAGTACGTTTCGCTGGCGCCGCCGTTGTGGAAGAAGACGGCCATCTTGCCGACCTCGGCCCACTTCATGATCTCTTCCCACTCGCCGGGGCGCAGCCCCCCGCGGCCGATGTTGTGCTTGATCTCGGTTTGCGGGTGCTTGCCCTTAACGTCTTGGAGCTTGGTGTAGATGATGAGGTTCTTCTCGCGGTCCACCTTCGTGACCTGCATGGTGCAGACGTTGGTGGACTGGCGGATCACGTCGCCAAGCGTGATGGGCACCTCAACGTAGGCGTGCGCCGGTTCGGGCACCGACCACGCGAGCGCGACAGCCCCGAGCGCGACGAGGGGCCACACGCGGCGGAGAAGCGAACGATCGGACATGGGAGAAGCCCTCTCATCAGGCGCGAGGGGCGAACCCCTCGCTCTTTCCGGTGATTCTTCAGAATCAAGGCCGCAGCTCATCGAACGTCTTGCGGCCCCACCGCGACCAGCAATTGCGGGAGGATCTGCTGCGTTAATAAATCCCGCCTCGAATGCGCATCGCGGCTTTGGGGGGCGGGAAAGCTGTCCGTGGGAAGTACACCCTCACACCGAATTCAGGATACCACCACTCGACCGGACCATCTCGAAACTGCTCTTGGAGCAAGGGCGATCCGAAAACCCGTCGCACTTGATCGGGAGACAATCCAGACCGAACGCACCACACCATCAATTCGCCCTTTGCGATGTTGACTGGCGTCGGGTTCGAAGGTGTCCCTCGCTCCGCGCGAGCCGGTTGCTGATCCTCAACGTTGGGCGGCGGTGCCGCCCCCGCGACGAGACATAACCAGACGAGACATTGCATCCTTGCTTCTCCTTCGACATTTCCCAAAGTTGCGTTCGGAGGTCTGCTCCCTCTCCGCCGGCTCCATTCCGGATAGCCATCCCGACTCTCCTCGGCGGCACCAAACACTTACCCGGGTTCGTTTGCTTGTGAGCCGCTCATTTGCTGCTCGATTTCAGCGAAGCACCGCGCTTCACGCCGCTTCGCTGCGAGTAATCGCTTTCGCGCGGCTTCGCCGTGGCGTTCGGGCTGAAGTCCGGGCCAGTTCGGTGCGCCGCGCAAAACTTGCTCCCAGATCGGACGAAACCCGGTTGCTCCATCGCTCAGAGTGACCGCAGCGCGGGCCGCAATCAGGTAGCGATGGAGGTAATTTGGCACAATCAACTGCCATTCCGCCGAACCAGACGGAGGGAACTTGTTGGACCAGATCAGGCCTCCAGACAGCAACTCATACGAGCCCTTCGCAGTCGGGTCGTACTGCTGTTCATTGAGAACCGCCAAGGCAACTGGCGAGAACAGGCCGTCGGTACCCATTGGGATACTCACACCAAGTTTTGCTGGAGTGTATCGGTGTTTCCCTCTCTCCTTGCAGGAGAGGGCAAAGGCAAATCCATTTCCTTTGACACAGTCACGTCACTTCTTCGGCTTGATCTTGTCGAGCCGCTCCTGTGCGGCCTTCGCCCAGTCGCTGTCCTTCGGGGCGTCCTTGAGCACGCGCTCCAGCAACTTGACCGCGTCGTCGGGCTTCTTCTCCTCAACGAGCGTGCGGGCGTGTTCGAGCATCGCCGGGAACTTCAGGTCCGGCAGGTCGTACCCGAAGTACACCGTGCTGAAGGCCTTGCCCGCGTCCACCCAGCGGGACTGCGCGGCGCGGCATAGCCCGATCTGCAAATGCGAACGTGCGGCCCGGTCGTCGGTAGTCGCCTGCGTCACAAGGGCGTAAGCGTTCACCGCGTCGTCGAACCGGCCCTGATTCTGGAACGCCCAGCCGATCCCGTACCGCGCATCGATCGCCCAGGTGTTGTTGTTCCCGTACCGCGCGATCACGGTCTCAAATGCCTGGCGCGAGGCGTCCCACTGTTTCAGTTGCGTGAGCGCGTGCCCCAGACGCAAAAGAGCGCGGTCGCTGACCCCGGCGACGTTGTGGAACGCGCCGTTGTCGCGGAAAATCACGAGCTTCTTCTGCGCATCGTCCGGCTTCCCGAGGGCGAGCAGGCACTCGGCGGAACGGTACAGCCCGTGCGCCCGGTGCGGCGACTTCTCGTTGTTCCCGACCGCGTCGAACTGCCCCATCGCGGCCGTGTAGTCCTTCTTCTCGAACAGCGCCGCGCCGAGGCGGATGCGGATGCGGTCGGTGGTTTCCGGCGGGATCGGCTTGTCGATGGTTTCCTGCTCGGCCGCCGCTTTGAGGAGCTTGATCGCGTCGTCGGGGCTCTTCTCGGAAACCAGTTCCGCGAGTTCCAGGCGGGCTTCGACCGCGAGCGCGATGTCGCCGAACTGCTCGATGAGCTTCACGTATGCCGGGGCCGGGTCGGCGCCCGCGGCCCGGTAGGCCCACGCGGCCTCGTAGAGCAACCGGGCGCGGGCTTCGAGCTGCGGGTGCCCCTGGCGGAACTGCTCGGCGCGCTGCTCGAAGAGTTTCGCGACGTTCGCGAACTCGTTCTTCGTGTTCTTGATTTGCGCGTCGAGCGCGGCGAGCTTCTCGGGTTTGAGGTTCGGCTGCTGCTTCTGCTTCTCGATGGCCGCGATCCTGGCCTTCACCTCTTCCATCTGGCACTGCGTGGATTTCAGCGCCGCTTCGACCGCGATCGGCCGGGCCGGGGTCGCTTGCGCCGCCTGCTCGAACGCCGTGCGCGCCTCCGCGGGCTTGTTGGTCTCGAACAGCGCCACCCCGTGGTGGAACCGGAGCAGCGCCACCCATTCGGTCATCGGCCCGCCGGCGGCGTTCAACCGCTGCTCGAACTTCTGCCGCGCCTCGTTCATCACCTTCACCGCTTCCGCGGCCTGGTTCTGTTCGCGCAACAGCGTGGCGAGGTAGATCATCCCGAGCGGCGCCACTTGCGACTTCTGGAGCGGGTCGTTCGCGAACCCGCGCAGCGCGTTGATCGCGTTCCCCTTGTCGCCCTGGAGCACGAGCACCTTCGCGCGCTCCAGCGTCGCCGCGCCCACGAGGGCCGAGTTCGGGAACTCGCGCGGGAGCCGCTCGAACGCGATCCGCGCTTTGTTCAGCGCGTCGTTGCGCTCGTTGCCCGGCGCCAGTTGGCTGCCCAACCGCTTCTGGCAGTACCCGAGCTTCAGAACCGCGTCGGGGGTCTGTTCGGCCTTCGGGTTCGCCGCGATGAACGTTTCGAGGTGCCCGGCGGCGGCGGCGAGCTTCTCACGGAGGATGTTGTCCTGGAGCGCGTCTTCTGCCTTCGCCGGGGCCGTGCGGATGAGGCAATCCGCCAGCACATACGACACCGAAGAGAGGTCGCCGGTGCGCTCCGGGGCCGGGATGCCGTCCAGCACCTTTGCGGCCTTTTCGTAATCATCCGTGGCCAGGAAGCACAGCGCCTGCCCGTACTTCGCGCGGCTCACCCGCTCGAACTCGGGGAACTTCGCCACCACCTCCGCGTACTTCGCAGCGGCAACAGTGAAGCCGGTTTTCGCTTCTGCGGGCTTGTTCTGTTTCGCGAGCGCCTCGGCCTTCGCATAAGCGTTTTCGGCCGAGCGGAACATCACGAGCGGGGTCAGCGAGCTGTTCGGGAACTGCTGCTTGAAGCTCGCGATGCGCTCCTCGGATTTCTGGATGTCGCCCGCGAGGTGGTGCGCATCAATCAGCCGCTGGAGCACTTCCTCGTTGCGGGCCGGGAGGTGCTTTTCGTTCAGCACCGTTTCGTAGGTGTTCGCGGCGTCCCGCGCGAGTTTCGCAGTGAGCTGCGTGTCCGCGAGTTCGAGTTGGTACACTGGGCGCCGGGCCTTCGCCTCGGCGTCGCCCTGGTTCGCTTTGTCCGCGGCGGTGCGGAGCGTGTTGATTGCGGTGTTGAACGTCTGCGCCCGCAGGTTCGGGTTGTGCGGGTCCACCGCCGCCGCGAGCCCCGCTTGTGCTTTGCCCATCCAGAAGAGCGCCTGGTCCGCAAGGCGGGCGTTGTTCGTGAGCAGTTGGAGCGCCTTCACCCCCTCGTCGAACTGCTTGAGCTGCACCTGACAGAAGCCCGTGCGCAGGACGGCATCGTCCTTCAGCGGGGAGGTCGCGTAGTCCTTGGTGAACGCCTGGAACTTGCCCAGCGCCTCGCCGAACTTGCCGGCTTCGTAGTTGAGGCACGCGCCGTAGAACGCGCTCCCGGCGACGTAATCCGGGGCCGGCCCCTTCACCAGCGCTTCGAGGCGGGTCTTCTCGAACGGGTCGGTTTTGAACTTGTCGGGCTGCTTCAGCGCCTCGACGGCTGCGGCTTTTTGCTTGGCGTACTCACCGATGACGGCGTCGAACGCGCCGGCCGCTTCGGCGTTCTCGGACTGCGCCGCGTGGACGCGCCCCATGAGATACCGCGCGTGCGGCCCGAACGGTTGATCGAAGGGCGCCAGTTGCCCCAGCGACTTCGCCGCATTCGGGATGTCGTTGAGCAGGAAGCTCGCGGTGCCGTGGTAGTAGAGCGCCAGCGGGCGGAACTTGCTCTTCGCGAGTTCGGCGCCCTTCACGAACGGCTCGACGGTCGCTTTGGCCTCTTTCGTTTTCCCGAGCCGCAGTTCCATCTCGGCGATGTCGCACTTCGCACGCGCGGACCATTCCACTTCCGGCGGGGCTTTCTTGTCGAACACGTCGCGCGCCCGGGCGAACAGCTTTACGGCGGCGTCGAACTTCGCGTTCGCGTTCTGCGTGCGCTGGGGCATCTCGTTGGGGCGCGCGGCGCCCTCGGCGAGTTCCTTCTGACCCAGCCCGCGCTGGCACACGCCCGCGTGGTAGAGCGCGAGCCCCTGGTCCTCGAACTTGGCGTCCCCGGCGGGCGGGTTGAACGCCTCGAACGCCTTTTGATAGTTGCGGTCGGGGAGATCGAGCAGCGCGAGACCGAGGCCGAAGCGGGCGGCGTTCGCGCCCTTGTAACCGCCAAACTTGTTCAGCAGTTCGGTGAAGCGGTCGGCGGCGAACTGCGGGTTGCCCTCGTTGTACGCTTTGCGGCCCGCGTTCAGGAGCGCTTCGGCCTGTTGGTCGGGCGTCGGTTGTGCGCTCGCCGAAGCGGGAACAAGAAAGATGAGGGCAAGAGCGGCGTATCCGCCGGCGCGGGTGGTGGGCATTGGTGTGCGTCTCCCCAAACTGGAAGAGGTTTCGAGGCGGCGGGCGGCGCGTTGGTGAGGCGGTCGGGTCGGCGGCTTCGCGGGGGCTCAAAGCCGTGGCAGCGGCAGCGATGGGGGGAGCCGACCCGCGACAAGGATCTATGTTGCCCGAAGGGGTAGGCCGCGTCAACCGCGTGAACCGGGAAAACCGGTACCCGTTACCAACCCTAAACAGTGGCGCGGAGCGATCAACCGCCGAACAACCTGGAGAACCAGCTCCGGCGCCACGGGCGCGGTGTGGGTACGGGCACGGGCTTCCCCTGGAGCACGGCCGCGCCCCGCGTACAGGTGATCTCTTCGGCGTGCCGCGCGCCGATCCACTTTTTGAGTTGCCGGAACCCGGCCGCGAGTTCCGGGCGCCGGCGATCGATGCCGTGCCCGTCGGACCCGAGCAGGTGAATGAACCCGCCGGTCGCCCAGGTCTTGAGAGCGGCCTCGAAAGGTGCGTCCCACGGCTCCGCGAGCGCCCGGGCCGTGACCTGGATTAGACAACCCGCTTCGATCCACTCCGCTGTCAGGGCGGGATCGTCCAGCAACTCC
>DASWYH010001067.1:0-5534 GCA_036405095.1 Gemmata sp.
GACCCGCTGACCGAGGTCGGGAACGCCCCGTTGGCGGACTCGTAGTTGTGCAGGCCCAGCACCACCTGTTTGATGTTGTTCTGGCACTTCATCCGGGCCGCCGCCTCGCGCACCTTTTGGACGGCCGGGAGCAGCAGCCCGATGAGGATCGCAATGATCGCGATCACCACCAGCAGCTCGATCAGCGTGAACGCCCTTCGCTTGCAGTCACTCATGAACCGTCTTTCCCTTCTGAAGGATATGGCGCCGGGGTCACTCACCGACGTAGGGGAGCAGCCCCATGAACCGCGCCCGCTTCACCGCCACGGCCAGCGCCCGCTGGGCCGCAGCGCTCAGCCCGGTCCGCTTGCGGGACATCAGCTTCGCCTGACCGGTCAGGAACTTGCGCAACCCGGCCGCATCCTTGTAGTCGATGAACGCGGGCCGCGGTTCGTACCCCTTCGGGGCGCCCGCCAACTGCCGCCGCCCCTTCGACTTCACCACCTTCTGCCCGCTCGCGTTCGTCTTCGCTCGTGCCATCGGAACCTCCCCGCCCGTCTCGGGCGAAACGTTACATCTCGAAACAGTCGCCGCCGGCACCACCGTCCCGGCGGCTCAACACGTCGCGGAGCCGGGCGCGGAACCGGGCCTCCAGCCCCACGTCCCCGATCGCCTCGGCGGCCCCCCGGAGCCGCTCCAAGCAACCGGGACAGGACACCGCACCCGCGAAGAGAGGGCGCACCAGGTCACACGCCTCCGCGGGGCTCCCGGCGGTCACCAGCGCCCCGGCGAGCGCCACCCGGTACATGACCGCATTCGGGGCCAGCGCGTGCGCGGTGCGCAAGTGGCGGACCACGCGCGCCGCGGGCCGCTTCAGCTTCGCCAGGTAGTACGCCATCCCGTAATGCGCGGGGTGATACCACGACCGCAGGCGCGCGAGCCGCCGGCACACCTGGAACGCGGACCGGTACGCCCCGAACGCCCCGAGCGCCCGAGCGAGGTCGGCGAGCAGCGGGGTCGGGCACCGCCCCGGTTCGACCAGGAACCGCAACACGGCCGCGGCGCTCCTGCGCCGGCCGGACCGCACGTACAACTCTGCCAGCGTGAGTTGCGCGAGCGGGTCCAACGGCGCCACCAGGCTCGCCGTTTCCAGTGCTTCCAGTGCCACCGGCGGGGCGCCGAGCTGGTGCGCGGACAGCCCGTACACCTGGAGCAGCCCCGGATGGTACTCGTCCCGCCGCAGCCCCTCGCGGGCCAGCCGCAGCGCGGAAGCGAAGTCGCTCTCGTCGAACCGCTCGGCCGCGGCCCGGTACAAACAGTCGGCGCTCGTCATGGTGCCCTCGCAACGGTCGTGAGCGGGTTCGGATCGGTCGCCGGGGCGCCTGCCGCAGCGGGCGCCGGGTGGGGGCCGGGGGCGCGGGGGCCGGCGGGCGGGTACAGCCCGAACACGAGCAGCGCCGCCAGGGCGACCGGGAGGGCGGTCAGGAGGACCGCCAGCCACCGCGGGTTGTCTTCGCGTACCGGTTCGGTCGCCGTCATGGGTCGGCTCCGTTACTTGGCCGGGAACTCCATCACCAGGGTCGCGTAGTGCCGGGCCTCGTCGTACTTCTTGTCGCCCAGCGCGCCGGGCTTCGCGACCACGTCCTTCGTCCACAGCCCGTACCGCCCCTTCGCGGGGAACGCTTCGGTCAGCCCGTCCTTGTCGGTCGTGGTCAGGGCCTTCTTCCCGCCCTCGGTCTTGATGACCGTCACCGCGGCGCCCGCCACCGGCTTGCCGCCCGACAGAAATTGGAACCGCACCTCGTCCCCTTTGATGACGGGGACCAACTCGACCGGCAGCACCTTCGCGCCGAGGACGAGTTGGTCCGCGGGGACCGCGCCGACGAGCGCCTTCGGGTGGTACGCGAGCAGGTACGGCTTCCCCAGCCCCTTCTGCATCACCCCGTAGTTGAGGCTCCCGAACACGACCCGCGGGCCGGTGCCGGGGAGCGTCGCGGTCAGCTCGTGCTTGCCGGCCTTGTGCGAGACCGCCGCGTCCTTGCCCGCACCGTTTCGGCAGGTGAGCTTCAACCCGGCGATCCTGTCCGCCGTCACGTTCTCGTCGGGTTCGAGGTCTTCGCTAAACACGACCACCGCCTTCGATGGGTCTTGGGGGTCGGGCACAACGAAAATGAAGTGAGCCTGAGCGGCCGTGAGCGCACCGAGGGCGGCCACAGCGGCGAGCGCCGCGCGGAACATGGGAACTCCTTGTCGGAACACGGGAACCGGAAGGCGGGTCGAGCGCCGCCGGCAGATGGAACGAAGAGTCAGGGGCGAGGGTGACAACGGTTGGCGGAGCCCGCGGGCCGGGCGGGCAGACGGTCTACCCGCCCGGCCGATCCGGCGATCCGTCGCCGGAAGTTCAGGGCCTTACGGCTGCTTGGTCGGAGCGACCGGTTCGCCCTTGTCGGCCAGTTTCAGAACCTCGATCGTCGCGACGTTGCCCTCACCAGGCGCGGCGCCGCCGATCAGGGCCACGGTCGCCGGGCCGAGCGGAACCATCCGGGCCACCATGCGCGGGGTGGCGACCGCCCCGACCTTCTCCCAGCCGTCGCCCTTCTCGGTGAGCCGGTACACCGCGCCGGACGCCATGTTCACCACGACGCGCCCGCCCACCGTCGCGGCCGACGGGGAGAACGCCATCGCCCGCTTGCCGTCCGCGGGGAGCGCCGGGACCGTGCTCCACTTCTTGGTGGTCACGTCGAACACGTCGGTCGGCTTGCCGTCGGCGCCGAGCCCGCCGAGGACGTACACCTTCGAGCCCGCCACGGTCGCGGTCAGCGCGCGGCGCTGGAACGGCTGTGGCACGGACTCCCACTTCAGTTCCTTCGCGGCCAGATCGAGGATCAGGGTGGTTTCGGGCCACACGGACTTCTCGCCCTTCCCCTTCATTTGCCAGCCGCCCACGACCACGATCTTGTCGCCCACCACGACCGCGTCGTGCGACGAGCGCCCGGCCGGCAGCGCGGGCAGGTCTTCCCACTTGTTGGCCTTCGGGTCGAACCGGGCACAGTCGGCGAGCGAGTGGTTGTCCGACGGGGTGCCGGGCTTGTTCCGGGGCTGCATCCCGCCGATGCGGTACACCTTCCCGCCGTGGGTCACGAGGTTCATGCCCTGGGCGATCGGCCCGCCGGGGAGTTCTTCCCACTTGGTCCCGCCGTCGAGCTTCACCCGGTGGAAGGTGCCGAGAACGGATTCGGTGTCGTAGCTGTGCGTTTTGCCCGCGTGCCCGCCGTACACGTACAGGTAGCCGTCGCACACCACCGCGCCGAAGCTGGCGACGGCCTTCGGCATATCGGGCAGGTTCTTGACCGTTGCGGGCTCCGCACCGAACGCGGGAGCCGCAACCATCAGAAGACCGAAACACGTGATCCGAGAGAGCATGAACAGGTTCCTTGGTTGAGATGAGCAGCGGTCACGCGACCGCCGGGGTGTTTCGCACACAGGCGTCACGGGAGCGCGACGACCTCGCCACCGTTGCGGCTGCCGAGACCGGTGAACGTGTTCGGGTCGATCGAATCGCGGATGAACTGCACGGACCCGTCGGCCATCACGAAGTTCGCGCCGCCGAGGTGTTCGCTGCGGAACGTGCCGTTGCTGGCCCCCGCATACAGTCCGTCGTGCTTGTTGAACCCGCCGGCGGTTCCGGTCCAGTTGTAAAAGTAGCCGTACGCCCACACCGGACCACTGGTCGAGGGCACACCGGCCGGCTTGAAATCGCACTCGCCCGCGAGGAGCGTGTTCGAGGTCCCGTCACTGATCCCGGTCATCGTAACCGGCGCGTTGCCGGCGCGGTCGGGCTGGGTCGTGTTCGCCGCCGAGTACGCGGCGTTGCGGATGGGCAGAATCACGCCGTCGCACGCGGCGTTCGTGTGCGTCCCATAGGTCGCTTCGTAGCAGGTCGGGGTGCCCGCGGAAAACACGTAGCTCGACGGGGCGCGCGTTTCGGGCGCGGTGCCGAGCGAACCGCCGTTGGTGCCGCTCGGAGGCGTCATCGCGGGGCACGTGTACGTCGGGATTTGCAACTGCTGGAGCGAGAAGTTCGTGTACCCGTCGCCGTCGGAGTCATCGGTGCTGTTCCGCGGCAGCTTCGGGTTCCACTTCTTGGCGACAACGTCCTGTTCCAGATACGGGAGGATCAGGATCCAACCGCTGACGTAGCTCGCGGTGACCTCGCCGGGCTGGTAGTACATCACCGCGTAGGGGAACTTCTGGTTGGAGTCGTGGTAGTTGTGGGCGGCCAGCCCGACCTGTTTCAGGTTATTGGAGCACTTGATCCGGGCGGCAGCGGCGCGGACCTTCTGAACCGCGGGCAGCAACAGGCCGATGAGGATCGCAATGATCGCGATCACCACCAATAGCTCGATCAGCGTGAAACCGGCGCGCATTTGCGCGCGCCTTCTCATGGGGGACATGGCGCCCTCCGTTCGCGTGGAAACGCCTCTCAGGGCGTTACGGGTTGGGAACCTCTCCGGAGCCCGGAGAACTCACCGACCGCGTCGCGTACGGGGGTAGGCCGAATGGCCGGTGCCGACGGAAGCTAGCGGAACTGGCGGCTCGTGAGATTCAATCTCAACAAGATGCCATTACTCTAAAGGGCCGCTACAACCTGTCAAGAGAAAGCGCAGAATTTCAGTACCATTTTTATGGTGTTCGCTTCTGGCACGTGCCCGGCGCCGTGCCCCCACTCGCAAGGAACCGACATGAAGGGCAACCCCACGGTCATCGACGCACTCAACCGCGCGCTCACGATCGAGTTGACCGCGATCAACCAGTACTTCATCCAGGCCAAGATGTGCAAGAACTGGGGCTTCATGAAGCTGGCCCACAAGCACTACGAAGAGTCGATCGGCGAGATGAAGCACGCGGACAAGATCATCGAGCGCGTGCTGTTCCTCGACGGCACGCCCGAGATCGCCCGGTACGACGTGATCCGCGTGGGCACCGACGTGAAGGAGCAGTTCGAGAACGACCTGAAGCTGGAGAGCGGCGGGGTCGCCGCTTACAACGAGCTGGTCGATTTGTGCATCAAGGTCAAGGACAACGGGACGCACAAGCTCGCGCTCGAAATCCTCCACGACTCCGAGGAGCACGTGGACTGGCTCGAAACGCAGCTCGGGCTGATCGAGAAGATCGGTCTGGAGCGCTACTTGGCCGAGCACATGTTCGGCGACGAGGACGGCGAGTAAACGGTGAGATAAACGTGCAGTTCCCGGTGACAGCAGCAGCAGCCGTCACCGGCTTCGGTGGCCTGACGCACCTCTTTCACGGTGCGTAACCCGAGTCCCACAATGGCGTTAATGACCGTCTCCTCGGTCACCTGGAGGCACCGGCACACGACCCGGTCCGGGCAACTCCCGACGGCCGGACACGTTCGGCACGAACCGGTGCAATCCTCGGCTTGGTGCAGTTCCATCGGCGTGCGGCCCATGCTACTGAGATGCAGTCTCACAGCATGATACCCGCCGCGCAAGCGGGGTTCAATATCTGCGTGCGAAAATGCCGTGTGTGCCGAA
>DASWYH010001068.1:0-1678 GCA_036405095.1 Gemmata sp.
GCCCCGCCCCCCGCGAGCGCCAAGGGGGCGGCCGACCGGGTGGTCGCGATCGGCGTCTCGACCGGCGGCCCGAAGACGCTGCAAGAGGTGGTCCCGCTGCTCCCGCCGGACCTGCCCGCGGCGGTGGTGATCGTGCAGCACATGCCGGAGACGTTCACCGCGTCGTTCGCCCGCAGCCTGGGCCGCACCAGCCAGATGCCGGTGAAGGAGGCCGAGGCCGGGGACGTGCTGCTCAACGGGCACGTGTACGTGGCCCGCGGCGGCAAGCACCTGATCTTCGCCGACCGGCGCCCGACCGGCGGGGTCATGGCGCGGTACGTGGCCCAGCCCGCGCACGCCCTGCACATCCCGTCGGTGGACGTGATGATGCACTCCGCGGTCGAGGCGTTCGGGCCGCGCACGGTGGGCGTGCTGCTCACCGGGATGGGCAGCGACGGGGCCGACGGCATGGTCGCCATCCGCCGCGCCGGGGGCGAGACCATCGCCGAGGACGAGAGCACCTGCGTCGTGTTCGGGATGCCCGCGGTGGCCGCGGCGCGGGGCGGGGCGGCCCACGTGCTCCCGTGCCACGAGGTGGCCGCCAAGATCGCGTCGTTACTCCGCCACAACCGCTGACCCGAGGACGCAATGGATTTCCCGCCGGACGTGTTCGCCCTGATCCGCGACCTGATCTACGAGCGCACCGGGCTGATGTTCGAGAACAAGAAGCACCAGTTCCTGGCGCCCCGGGTGGCGCGCCGGGTGCGGGCGGCCCGGTGCGACGGCCCGCGCGACTACTACCAGCTGCTCCGGTACAGCGACCCCGACCGGCGCGAGTTCCAGGAGCTGGTGGACGAGGTGACCACCAACGAGACGTACTTCTTCCGCGACTACCCGCAGCTCGAGTGCTTCGCCAACGAGGTGCTGCCGCGGGTGGCCGAGCAGAAGCGCCGGGCCGGGGACTACGCGCTGAACGTGTGGTGCGCGTGCTGCTCCACCGGCGACGAGGCGTACACCCTGGCCATCATCGCGGCGGCGTGCCTGGACGATTTCAGCCGCTGGGACGTGCGCGTCCTGGCCACCGACATCGACACCAAGGTGCTCGCCACGGCGCGCGCCGCGGTGTACGGCGAGCGGAACTTGAAGGACGTCGCGCCGGCGTACCGGTCGCGGTTCTTCGTGCCCGGCCGGGACGGGCACCGGGTCGCGGACCCGATCCGGCGCATGGTCGCGTTCGAGCAGGTGAACCTGATGGACGCGGACCGCATGGGGCGGCAGCGGGCGTACGACTTCGTCTTCTGCCGGAACGCGCTGATCTACTTCGACGACGACTCGCGGCGCCGGGCGCTCGGCTACTTCCACGACGCGCTGGTGCCCGGCGGGTTCGTGTTCCTCGGGCACTCCGAGTCCGTGGGCCGCATCAGCGCCGCGTTCCAGCCGGTGCAGTTCGGCACCGGGGGCGTGGTCTACCAGCGCCCGCCCCGCCGCGCCTGACCGCCCGCGCCGACACACCCGGGCCGCCCGCCCCAACCGCCCCGACCCGCACCCGAGAGCCCCGAGGAGCCGAGCGTGCCCACCCACGAACCACACGAGATCTGCGCGGCAACGACCGGACACGTCGCCGCGCTCAGCCGCCACCTGTTACGGCTGGAAGAGGGCGGCGCCGCGGCGGACGCGGCGGCCGCGGCGGCCGAGAGCC
>DASWYH010001069.1:0-22596 GCA_036405095.1 Gemmata sp.
TCAAGTGGTCAGTGTTCGGTAAGCCATCCGGAGTGAAGTGCGGTCGGTGCGCCTTCAAACACATGAATGCCCGCCCGTGCTTCGACTCACTGACGACTGAGCACCGGCCACCTGAAACTACTGGATTTTACTTCGGAGAGCTGTGCATGTCGGTTCCGGCGCGGGCGTGGGTGGTCACCGCCGCAGGTACGGCCGTTAACTTGTGTCTCGGCATCCTCTACGGCTGGAGCGTGTGGAAAGCCGCGCTCGTGCCGCAGGACAAGACCCGGTACGGGCAGCCGATGACCGGCATCAACGAGGGCTGGACGTACCTCTCCAACTCAGAAGGGAACCTCGCCTATGCCATCTGCGGGATCGTGTTCGCCCTGTTCATGATCCCCGGAGGCCGGCTCCAGGACCGGTACGGCGCGAAGATCGGCGCCACTCTCGGCGGGCTGTTCCTCGCGGCCGGGTGCATCGTCGCCGGCGTGATGAAGAGCTTCGAGGGGCTGGTTCTCGGGTTCGGGGTCCTGGGCGGCATCGGGATGGGGCTCGGGTACGCGGCGGCCACACCCGCCGCGGTGAAGTGGTTCCACAGCAGCCGGCGCGGGCTGGTCGTGGGGCTGGTCGTCGCGGGGTACGGGGCCGCCGCGGTGTACATCTCGCCGCTCGCCGATTTCTTGATCTCGCAGCACGGTCTCACCGGCAGCTTCGTTGGTTTGGGGGTGCTGTTCGCGGTGGTCGTGGTGGCCGCCGGGTTGCTGCTGAACCCGCCGCCGGCGGGCTACGTCGCACCCGCACCCGAACCGCACCAGGCGACCGCATCCGGCGCGCCGGTTCCCGCGAACGACTTTGGTGCGAAGCAGATGCTCGGGACGTGGCAGTTCCCGCTGCTCGTGTTCCTGTTCATCGGGTCGGCGCAGTCGGGCCTGCTGGTGATCGCCAACGCGAAATCGTTCCTCACCGACGCGGCCGGGAAGACCGGGTTCTTTGCCGCAAACGCGTGGCTGCTCGTCACCTTTATCGGGGTCGTCAATGCGCTGGGGCGCGTCGGAACGGGCCGGTACTCGGACCGCGTCGGGCGGTTGAACGCCTACGCCCTGAACGGGCTCGTTTCCGCAGCGTGCCTGGTTGCGGCCCCGTGGGTGCTGGCGGAGAAGAACGTCGCGCTCCTGTTCCTGGTCATCGGGGTGATGGCGTGGCAGTACGGCGGCACGCTCGCGGTGCTCCCGGCGGTCACCGCCGACTACTACGGCCCGAAGAACATGGGGCTGAACTACGGGCTGGTGTTCGTGGGCTGGGGGGCCGCGTTCTTCGTGCCGCAACTGGCGAGCGCCGTCAAGGACGCCACCGAGCGCTGGGACGGGGCGTTCTATTTGTCGGCTGGACTGCTCGTAGCGGCTGTGCTAGTGAGCCGCATAATCCGCAAGCCGGTTTCCGCCGCACCGGCGAATTGAGAACCTGGGTAACGTGCTACAATTGAGCACCCGCCGGGACCAAACTTTATGTTGTTCGCGCTGCTGTTCTTCCTGATCGCCTCGCACGCGCTCATGGACTACTCGTTGCAGAACGACACGATGGCGGCGTGCAAGTGCCGGAAGACCTCGAACCCGATCGCCGCGTTCGTGCCGTGGTACTACTGGCTCACCTCGCACGCGCTCTTGCACGGGGTCGGGGTCGGGGTCGTGTTCCGCTGGATGAACTTCGACTGGGGCGTGGTGGCGGCGGTGGCCACCGCGGAAACGGTGATCCACTGGTTCACCGATTACGGCAAGTGCGCGAAGTGGTACTCGCTGCACGCCGACCAGGCGATTCACATCATCTGCAAGATCGGGTGGTGGTCGCTGGTGGCCGCGGAAGTCGTCAAGCCGATCGGGGCGTAACATGCCGAACGCACGGCGCACCGGGCGGACCCTGACCACGCTCCTCGCGGGACTGGTGGCGCTCGCGGTCGGCGTGGCCGGGGGGTACTGGGTCGGCGGGCGCGGGCCGAACGCCGCGGTCCCGTCCGAGGGGCCGAACGGCCCGACGAGTGCCGACCGCGTGGTCGCACTGGGCCGGCTCCAGCCCGAAGGGGGGGTGGTTCCGGTGTACGGGCCGCCGGGCGACCGCATCGCGAAGCTGTACCCGGTTGCGGTCGGCCGGGCGCTCGCCGCCGGGGCGCCGGTCGCCGAACTCGCGAGCCGCAAGGACCGCCTGCTCGAAGTGCAGGTCGCAAAAACGCAGCTCGCCGAGGCCACGGCCGCGCGCAACGCGGCCAAACGCGCCGGCGAAAAAAAGATCGCTGCGGCCCAGGCCGAACTCGATCAGGCGAAGGCGAACAAGGTGAGCGACCTCACCGCCATCGATGCCAAACTCAAGGCCGTCGGGCTTCAGGCCAAGACCGCCGCGAAACAGGTCGAACGGCTGAAGAGCCTGAACACCGCCGCCGAAGATGTGGAGCGGGTCGAGCTGCTCAAGGCGCAAGCCGACGCCGAACTCGCCGCCACGCAGGCGACCCGCGACAAGACGCAAACCACCTACGAAGAGACCGAGAAGGCCGCGGCAGCCCGCATCGAGGCCGCGCGAGCGGAACTGGACGAGGCACTCGCGCGTGCCCCGATCAGATCGTCCGAGGAGAGAGTTCAGCTCGCGGAGCAGGTGGCGGAACAGACGATCATCAAGGCCCCGGTCGCCGGTGTGGTGCTCAAGGTGAACGGGCACGAGGGGCAGCCGACCGGCACGGAACCGATTCTGCAACTCGCGGACCTGAGCAAGATGACCGCGGTGGCCGAGGTGTACGAGAGCGACGTGGAGCGGCTCGCGGGCTGGGTCCGCGGCGGCCCCGTGGCGGCCGAAGTTACGAACCCGGCACTCCCCAAACCGCTGACCGGCGCCGTCCGCTCCGAAGCCGACATCACGCGGATGATCGCCCGCAACCAGGTGTTCGCGATGGGACCGCGCGAGGACGCCGACCGCCGGGTGGTCGAGGTGGTCGTCCACCTCGACGCCGCGAGCGCGGCGGACGCGGGGCGGTTCGTGGGGCTCCAGGTGACGGTTACTTTCGCCGCGCGAAAGTAACTGCGGCAATCCCTCCCTCCCCGCAGGGAGTGGGCCGGGGGCCGTATGTGTTGCTTTACCGTCTGCTGGAACCCACACCCCCTTGCGGGCCTCCGGCCTGCGCTCCCGGGAACCCCATGACTCCTCTGCGGCTCGCGTGGGCCAATCTGGTTCACAAGCGCACGCGGACGCTCATCGCCGCCACGGGGGTCGCGTTCGCGGTGGTTCTGGTGTTCATGGAACTCGGGTTGCTCGGCGGGGTCGGGCGCACCGCGACCATGCTTTACGACAAGCTCCAGTTCGATCTGCTCATCACCTCCAGCGAGTACCTGGACCTGAGCCGGGCGCCGGAGTTCTCGCGCACCCGGCTCGCCCAGGCGCGCGTCGCGGGGGTCGCGGACGTGGTCCCGGTGTCGTTCGGGGCCGCCGGGTGGCGGGCACCGCGCCAGGAGTCGCCTTTCGGCACCACCGAGCCCGGCGGGGCGCTGAGCATCAACATCGTCGCGGTCCCGCCGGACCGGCTCCAGAGGGCGTTTGTGGTGGGCGAAGGTGGGGTGTTCGCGTCCCCCGAAGAGGCACGCGCGGCGGGGCACCAGCTCGCGCGCCTGGACACGTTTCTGCTCGACCGCCGGTCGAAACCGGAGTTCGGCGACGTGCGGCACCTCCGGACCCTCCCGCCGGACGGGAGCGGCGGTGAAGCAGTGCGCGTGAATGGGCGCCGCGCGAGTGTCGTCGGCGGGTTCGACCTCGGCACCGGGTTCAGTTGGAACGGGATGCTCCTGACCAGCGAGGAAACGTACTCCGCGTTCGCCATGCGCCCGCGCGAGGTGACGACCTTCGGGCTGGTTCAGCTCGAACCCGGCACGGACCCGGTCGCGGTGCAGCGGCACCTGCGCGCGGTGCTGCCCCCCGATGTGAAGGTCCACACGCGCGCCGAGATCAACGCATCCGAGCGCAACTACTGGCTCCGGCTCACCTCGATCGGGCAGTTCCTCCTCGTGGCCGTGGTGCTCGCCGTCGTGGTCGGGGTGATCTTCGTGTACCAGATGATGGCCGCGGACATCCGCAACATGCTGCCCGAGTACGCTACTGTAAAAGCGCTGGGCTACCGCCCCCCGTACCTCACCGGCGTGGTGCTCTGTCAGGCGGTGCTGCTCGCGGTCTTCGGGTACGTTCCGGGCTTCGTTGCCGCGCTCGGGCTGTATTATGTGGCGAGCAATTTCGGCGGCATCCCGACCGCGATGACGCTCGGAACCGCCGCGGGCGTGCTCGCGCTGACGTGCTTCATGTGCCTCGCGTCCGGGTTGCTGGCCGTGCGGAAGGTTCACGCGGCGGACCCGGCGGACTTGTTTTAGGTCGGGGCTGGTATCTGAACCTGATTGAGCCTACCGCTTTTAGAGGCATTGAAACGTGACTGTGACGCCCGCACCGCAATAACGTTCACACACGCCGTAGCGGGAGCTCTTGCGGAGCTCAAGAACGCAGAACGCAGAGGCCGCAATCGGAGGTCGCTGCGGGCACCCAAACCGGTAACATAACATGCGCTCCGAAATCGGCCCGCCCCGAGTGCGCTCGTCGGGAAAACATCCACCAATCTGATCGAGGAGCCTTGGTGCGACTCTCACTCACGTTTCTCTTGCTCGCCCTTGCGTCTGATGTTCGGGCGGCCGATCTTCCGCCCGCGGTCTTGAAGGCCGTGGGTGACGACTCCACCTACTTTGCGAACGAGAGTTCGACGGGGGGCTCCCCTGGCGCGGTCCGAGTCGGTTCGAAACGGACCGCCCCCCAGGATCTGCCCGGGTTCCGCGTCCGGGGCGCAGAGCCGCTCGCCGGGCTCCCGGTCATCGCGGTCCCGTTCGGCGTCTACATGAACGACAAGGAACCGTCGGCGGATCTGATCCGCCACCTCATGCGGCAAAAGAACCTCCGGCACGTCCAGGGCGGGGACCTGCAGGTTGCTGCGATCAAGGCCCTGTCCAAGCACCCCGGGATCCGCTCGCTCCACATCACGGAGCCGCGGAAAGACAAGGGCCAGCCGACCGACGCCGAACTCGCCGAGGCGCTCGCGGGCTTCACCAAACTGGAATCCCTCGCGCTACCACTGTCCAAGAACCTCGGGCCGGAAACGCTGAAGGTGATCGGCACGTTCGCGGCGCTTCGGCACCTCGACATCAGCGTCAGCGAACTCGCCGACGACGCGGCGGTGAAGCCGCTTGCGGCGCTGGCGCAGCTCCGCACGTTGCACGTCCGCGACTGCTACAAGCTCGGGCCGGACGCGGCCAAGACGTTCGCGGCCCTGAAAGAGTTGGAGGCACTGGAGGGCCACCACTGCGCGGGGCTCGGTCGGGACGCGTCGCTGGTCGAGATCGGGAAGCTCAGCAAGCTCCGGTTGCTGCGGGTGACCGGAACCCGCGTTACCGACACCGGGGCGAACGCGCTGGGCGGCCTCGCGCGTCTGGAGGTGCTGGCCATCACCGACCTCGACGCGGTCACCGACGCCGGGTTCTCGTCACTCGTCGGCAGCGTCAACTTGCGCGAACTCGAACTCTGGGGCGTTCATAAAGTGAAGGCCGACGGGCTGGCCGCAATCGGCCGGCTGAAGAACCTGGAGAAGCTCGCGCTCCTGTTCCACCACGGCGGCGGGCCGGCCGGGTGGAAAGCGATCGCCTCACTTCCGAAGCTCCGCGAGATCCGCGTGCAGACGGCCCGTGGCGTCACGGATGAGTGCGTTCGCCACCTCGCCGCTTGCCCGAAGCTGGAGCGCCTGAACCTCAATAGCTGCGAGCACCTCACCGATGCCGGGTTCGCCGGTTTATCCCGTGTCAAGTCGCTGACCGAGGTCGCGATCGAGTTCTGCCCGAAGGTCGGGGACGGAACGGCCAAGGAACTCGCCCAGCTGCCAAAAGTGCGGGTCATCAGCCTGGCCGGGTGCGAGGCGGTCACCGATGCCGGGGCAAAGGCGCTCTCGTCCGCGAAGTCGCTGAAGGGGGCGTGCCTCAAGTACGGGAAGGTGACGGACGCGGGTGGTATGGCGCTGAAGAAGGCCCTGCCCGGGTGCGCGGTGGAGTGGTAGCTCCGGCCCCCCCGCGGCTGTGGCCCCGTTCCCCGCGGATTCTTGTGCTCCGCCCCTGCTCCCTTGCGCCCCCGGCCCCGCAATGCCCCCACCCGTACCACTCGCCTGGAAGAACCTCGCGCACGACAAGGTGCGGTTCGGGCTGTTCGCGGCCGGGATCGGGTTCGCGGTGGTGCTCATGGGCGTGCAGTACGGCATCATGAACGCCATGCTCGACAGCAACACCGTGCTCATCGAGCGGCTCAACGGTGACATCGTGCTCATCAGCCCCAATAAGGCGTCGCTGCTGTTCCGCGAAGGCGTCTCGCGCCGCCGCCTCGCCGAAGCGGAAGGCGTTCCGGGCGTGGCGAGCGCGCACCCGGTGTTCGTGGAGTACACGACCGCCGAACTCCGGCACACCGCGCCCGATCCGAAGGCCCGTACCGGCACCCGGCGCGTGCGCGTCATCGGGGTCGATCCGAACGCGCACCTTCTCGACCTGCCCGGCGTAACCGCCGCGGAGTGGCGGGAACTCAACACCCCCGGAACGGCCCTCTACGACCGCCGGAGCCGCGCACACCCGGACCAAGTGAACCACCCGGGCGAATCCGTGTTCGGGAAGCTCGCACCGGGCACGCGCACCGAACTGGCCGGGCGCGACATCCGCCTCATCGGCGGTTTCGAGATGGGGTTCGACTTCGGCACGGACGGGAGCGTTGTGGTCAGCGACCGCACGTTTTCGGAATGGGTACGGGAACCGTATTACCGCACGAACCCGCTGGCCGAAGCCGATATTGGGCTGGTGCGGTTGCGGCCCGGCGCCGATCCGGGCACGGTCAAAGCGGCCCTCCGGGCGAAGTTCGCCCCCGGCGGCGACGTGCTGGTGCTGACGCGAGACGAAATGGTGGCGCGCGAAAAGCGCTTCTGGTGGACCAATACGCCGATCGGGTTCGCGTTCGGCGCGGGCGTGGTCCTGGGGTTCGTCGTCGGGATGGTGATCTGCTACCAGATTCTGGCGAGCGACGTGGCGGACCACCTGCCCGAGTACGCGACGCTGAAAGCGATCGGCTACACGAACGGCTACCTGAGTCGGGTGGTGCTCCAGGAAGCACTGATCCTCGCCGCGGTCGGGTTCGTTCCGGGGGCGCTGGTCACTTACGGCACCTATCTTGTGCTCACCGAGCTGACGGGGCTGCCGATGGTGCTCACGCCGGCGCGGCTCGGGTTGGTCCTGGGGCTCACGGTGGTGATGTGTGTGGCGTCCGGGCTGCTCGCGGTGAGCAAAGTCAAAAAGGTGGACCCCGCCGATGTCTTCTGACGCGCAAGAACCGCGCCTGCCGCCGCCGGGGCACCCGGTGCTCCGCATCCGGGGGGTGAACCACTACTTCGGCTCCGGCGACACGCGCACACAAGTCCTCTTCGATAACACGCTCGAAGTGATGCCGGGCGAACTGGTCATCATGAGCGGACCGTCCGGGTCCGGCAAAACCACCATTCTCACGCTCATCGGTGGGCTGCGCACGCTCCAGGAGGGCGAGATCGAAGTTTGGGACGCGGGCCGCGGCGACTACCGCACGCTGTTGGGGGTGCCGGAACCCGAACTGGTCCACGTGCGCCGGCTCATCGGGTTCATCTTCCAGAGGCACAACCTCTTTGATTCACTCACCGCGGTGCAGAACATCCGCATGGCACAGCGGCTGAAGGAGAGCACGAACGCCGCCCCCGATCAGGACGCGCGTGACGTGCTCACGTACCTTCTGCTGGGCGAAAAGGATCTGTCCGGCAAGGCGCAGAAGTCGCGGTTCGATTACAAACCGGCCCAGCTCTCCGGTGGCCAGCGGCAGCGGGTCGCGATCGCGCGGGCGCTCATCAACCGGCCGAAGCTCGTTCTCGCGGACGAACCCACCGCCGCCCTCGACGCGAACTCCGGCCTCGCGGTTGTCACCTTGTTGCAGGAACTCGCACGGCCCCGACCCGAAACCGAGCTGATGGGCCTGGCGCGCTCCGCCGAGGAAGCCGGCGAGAACGGGCGGCTCGCGGAATGGCAGGTTCCGTTACTGAAGGGCATCGCCCGCGAACACGGCACGACGAGCCTGATTGTGACGCACGACTCGCGAATCATGAACCTCGCCGACCGCATCGTTCACATGGAGCGCGGGCGGATCGAGTCGAACGTGGTGGTTGCGGAGCGCCTGTTCGTGCGTGAGGGGCTGCGGCAAAGTCCGGCATTTGCAGCAGTTCTGCCCGAAGAGCAGGAGAAGATTGCCGATTCGGTTCTCATCGGCGTCCACCCGAACGATCCGGTGCGTGCGGATCACCTCGCGCGGAACCCGGGCCGGTTGGAAGTTTACGACCCAGGCGGCGTGATTATCCGCCAGGGCGATGCCGTCAATGAGAGCAGCAAGTTCTACCTGATACGCCACGGGACCGTTGAAGTGTCGCGCGAGGTCGACGGGATAATGCAGAAGCTCACCGAACTGGGTGCCGGTCGGTACTTCGGTGAAGTCGCGTTTCTCCTGGATCAACCGCGGAACGCAACCGTCCGCGCGCTCACCCGTGTCGAAGTGTACACAATCAGTCGCGGGGCCTTTGATCGGTTCCGGTCGGTGAGCAAACCGTTCATTGAGAGGATGCTCGCGAATTTCCGCGCGGGCGACGGCTCTCCGCGAACGTAATCCTCACGGTGCGTTTGAGTTATATAAGGAAGTGTCCGTTTCTGGCCCCGGTGCGGTGGGAATCAATCCCGGGGCAAAGGTCGGTGTGGGAGCGCGTTCAGGACGTGGCCTGAACGGGCTGAGTTGCGAGCAACTCACCGATGACCCGCCGGAGCATTTGCCCGGTGGTCATGCCACGCCGACTGGCCGCGGCCTCCAGTTCCATCGCCTGCCACAGGGGCAGGAGAAGAGCCAGTTCAACAACTTCCTGGTCGGAACGAGTTGTCGGGGGCGAAACGGCATCGAACAGCGGTTGCACGGCGTCACCTGTCCTGGAAGGCGTGTACGGCAGCATCGGCCACCAGAATCACGGGCCATATTTCGAGTCGTCCCCTCAGCCCCACACGGGGGCATCGTAACCATCCGACCCATTCCCGGTAAGGTGGCCAACGTCCGATTATGAGAACGCCGCCGATGCTCGCTGACAGCGGGGTGGGCTGAAAAGGTACGGTTGAGAGGTCGCCGGTATAAGCTACAGCAAGGGGGATGCCAGGGCGCGAAAACCGGCTCTGATTTTGAATAAAGCGTAGAAATCTCAGCTTTTTAGGCGTTGGGGGCTTGTCGCTTTGGGATTCCCCATTTGAGTGAGATCGCCCACTCCGCGCGCACTTCGTGTCAGAATGCGAGCAGATTTCACGTGTGCCACGGTCCGGTTCCTTTCGGCCCCTCTGTCACCCTGCATTAATGCGTCACACTGGACCTTTTGGGTTCAAGCGGTGGTGCCTGTTTTTTGCAACGGACCGGCCCCGTGCTACAGTCCCCGTACCGCGCGTCGTGCGGCAGCGGAGCAGTCGGAGCGGAAACGATGTTATTCGCCGAAATACTGGACGCGGCCAGGAACTGGGCCGTTTCGCACCTCCCGATCGCCGTGGGTGGGTGCGTTGCGGTGTTGGTGCTGCTCTTCCTGGCACTCAACGCCACCCGGCGGCGGCGCGAACTGGACCCGTCGAAACTGGTGATCGCCGGCGGCGCGAGCGCGGTCACAGAAGAAAAAGCGCTGAGCTGGGCGCCGCCGGAGCAGTCTTACGCGGACCGGCGCGGGACGGTCCGGCGCGAGGGTCAACCGGTGCGGGTGATGCTCGCGGCGGCCACGTTCCGCAACGGGGCCGGCGACGGGTACGTCATCGACCGCTCGACCGGCGGGCTCAAGCTCGCAACCCAGGCCGCGGTTCCGCCGGGGAGCACGGTGCAGGTGCGGGCCGTGGACGCACCGGACACCATCGGGTTCGTCACCCTGATCGTCCGCAGTTGTCGCAAAAGCAACGGCAACGATTACTACGAACTCGGGTGCGAGTTCGAGCAGACCCCACCATGGAACGTCCTGTTACTGTTCGGGTGAGGAGCTGCGCTCTTTTTAATTCAGTCGTTCTTCTTCTCCAACTGGATCGCGCGCGCCCCGATGCGCGCCAGGAACCGTGCCTTCTGCGCGGCGGTGAGTTCCTTGGTGTACCGCGCGCGCACGGCCTCGACCCAGCGCACCTCCCGCTTGCTGTAATCGGTCACCACCCGCACCAGCACCGGCCCGTCGTGGCACACCGCCCCGCGCAACTTCGCCTCCAACTCGGCCGGCGAAGCGATTTCCACATACGCGACCCCGAACGCCTGGGCGAGCGCCTTGTAATCGAGCCGAGTCAGGATCGTGGCCGTGGTCCGCAGGTACGCGGGCTTCTGGAGCATCTGCATGTAGTGGTACGCTTGATCGTCGAGGATCACGAACTTCACCGGGAGGTGCTCGCGCGCGGCGGTGGTGATCTCCATGGCGCTCATGAGTAAGCAGCCGTCGCCGGTGAGCGTCGCGACCGTCTTCCCGTGGTGAACCCGCTGCGCGCCGAGCGCCGCCGGGACGCTCCAGCCCATCGCCTGGTTGTCAACCGGATTGAAGTAGGTCCGCGGGTGGCACACCCGGAAGTGTTCCGCCGCAAGGTGTTCCGTCACACTTACATCGGTGAAGAGCAGCGCGTCCTCGGGAAGCACCTTGCGCAGCGCCGCGACCGTTGCGAGCGGATCGACCCCGCACCTGGCCGCCGGGATGTTGCACAGCGCCTTGGCCGCGTCTGCTTTGAGTTCGCGGATGCGGTTCACGAGCCACTTGTCTTCCGCCCGGCGGACCCGTTCGCCACACGCCAGGAGGCGCCCGAGGAAGAGCCCCGCGTCCGCATGAACGGACACGTCCGTTTTGAGCACGCGGCCGAGGTTGCAGTGGTTCGCGTCCACATGAACGACGTGCTTCGGCTGCGGGTTGCCATAGTAGCCGGTCGAAACTTCGCTGAACTTCACCCCGATCGCGAGCACCGTATCGACGCCCGATTTCAGCGGGTGCTTCTTTTCGCCGGCGAAGACCTTTTCGGCCACCTCGGACGCATGCGGCCCGAACCCCCACCCCACCGCGAGCGGGTGCGCGTCGCTCACGGCCCCGCGCCCCGAAACGCTCGTGGCGATGGGCGCCTGGAGCAGCTCCGCGACCGCGGCGAGTTCGGCCCCGAAGCTCATGCACCCGGCGCCGGCGTAGATACCGATCCGGTGCTTCTTGTCGGCCAGGAAGGGCAGCGCGCGCTCGAACGCGGCCTCATCGAAGGGCGGGGCCGGCACCGCGGGCGGCGGCGTCCGGTAGTCGTGCGATTCGATGAACAGGTTGTACGGCACCACCACGGCCACCGGCCCTGGTTCGCCCTGAGCGGCGGTGACGAACGCCTGCCGCACCGCGGCGGCAATTTGCGCGACCGTCTGCACCGGGTACACGCACTTGCACACCGGTTTCAGCAGTTCGACCTGGTTCAGTGAGTGGACCTGAAAGGGCTTCGCCTTGTCCCCGTTCGCGACATCGCCGACGATGGCTACAACGGGCGAGGAGTCCAGGAGCGCTTCGCCGAGCCCGGTGAGGGCGTTCGTCACGCCCGGGCCGGGGACGACGCACAGCACCCCGGGGCGGCCGGTGCTGCGGGCGTAGCCGTCGGCCATGCACGCGGCCGAGAACTCGTGGGTCACGAGCAGGTACGGGATCCCTTTCTCTTTGAAGGTGTCCCACAGCTCGTTTTCCTGTGCCCCGGGGATGCCGTACACGCACCCCACGCCCTCCGCGAGCAGCGCGGCGCACAGGGCCTCGGCGCCGGTCATCTTGCCGAACACCCAGCCGGGGTGGTGCGCCGCGCGCACGTTCGCAACCGGGCCCGCGCCGGCGGCGCTCGCGGCGAGCGCCCCGCCAACGGCCGCGGCCCCTTGTAACAGCCCGCGGCGGGAGAACGCGAAGTCCATTTCGCACCTCGAATGACAGAACGGCCCAGATGTATCGGCAATCACAGGCGGGCGAATTCGCGCGGAATGCGCGGACCGGCGAATTTGGACCGCGGCTCGGGCCGGACGAGGACCGGTCGCGGCTTGTTACGTGACAAATCGGCCCCAAAAGGAGTTTTTAGCAGCGGGGCTGCATCTACCGGCGGTTCGGCCCTCTTAAACTCAAGGTGTAAAAGGGGCGTTGTACCGAAGTGCTATTGGCTCCCGGTGGCTTCATTCCGGACCCCCTGAGCGGAGCACCACGGGCGCGGAGTTGCCCCAACGCACGTCACGCGCGAACCAGGGCGCACACCTCGGGCGCTTCCGAATCGGCGAAGGCCAGTTCGTTGTCCTGGACCAACCGGACGAGTAGGGGGACCCGGGTCACATCGCCCCGAGCGCGCGGGAATCGATCTCGTTCCGAAGGGAATCGGGCCTGCCGAGCTGGAGCAGCCCGCTCACCGGCGGCGTGTAATCGTTTACGGCGCTCCTCGCGAGAAGCGTCGGTTCGGGTGGGAGGGGCGGCCCGATTTTGGAATTCTGCCACACACCCAGCACACCCGAGATCGTATCCTGAAGCCAGAAGTATCGAGTTTCTGGTTCGGGTTCCGGGCGAACCAGTTCCCTCACACCGCATTCGGTCCACTGACCGAGGGGAATTGACGCCGAAACGTGGGGCTACTCATTACCAGAAGCGGACGCGGGTCGGGTTGGTCATCGGTCATCGGTCACTCGGCACGGGTAATAGGTGGCGGTTCGTAGGGACCAAAGCCCCAACGTTCCTGCAAACCAGAGTGACGCTCTACCCGCAACCTAATGACCAATGACTAATGACCAATGGCTAATGCCCAGCCCGACCAATGACCCAATGACTACCCCGACCAATACCGGTTCCGCGAGGTGCGTTATGGCAGCTCAGGTAGCATTCCGTGTTCGGCTCGCGGGCGCGCTCGGGGTGGTGTTCGCCGGGGCGCTCGTGTACGGCGCGACGCGCGACCAGCCGCCGGCCGCGGCTCCCGATACGAAGGCCGAGCCCAAACCCACCGACTACGCAACCGGCGTTCAACCGCTGCTCAAGAAGTACTGCCTTAACTGCCACTCTGCGAAGGCCAAAAAGGGCAGCCTCGACCTCGAACGGTTCGCCACCACCGACGACATCCGCAAGGACGTGAAGGTGTGGCAGGCGGTCATCGAGCAGGTCGAAGCCGGTGAGATGCCGCCCAAGGAGAAGCCCCAGTTGGGCGCGGACGAGAAGAAGTTCCTCCTCGCGTGGGTGCGCGCGTTCCTCGACGCAGAGGCGAAAGCGCGCACCGGCGACCCCGGGCACGTGCCGCTCCGGCGCCTGAGCAACGCGGAGTACAACTACACGATCCGCGACCTGACCGGCGTCGATCTCCAGCCCGCACGCGAGTTCCCGGCCGACGGTGCCGCCGGTGAGGGGTTCACCAACGCCGCCGAGGCGCTCACCGACATCTCGCCCGCCCTGTTCACCAAGTACCTCAACGCCTCGAAGGGCGTCGCCGAACACGTGGTCCTGTTGCCCGACGGGTTCCGGTTCTCGCCCGCGAAGACCCGGCGCGACTGGACCGACGAGGGCACCGCCGAACTGCGCCGGTTTTACGCGGCCCTGGTTCCGGCCGATGGGAAGCTTCCGGCGCAACCGTACTTGCTCGCGACAGTGCGCCACCGCGGCGCGCTCGGCGCCGGGCAGTTCGAAGCCGTCGCGACGAAGGAGAGGATCAACGCGAAGTACCTCCGCGCTCTCTGGGCGGCCCTCAACGACAAGCCCTCGTTCGGGCCGCTCGACGAGGTCCGCGCCGCGTGGCGCACGGCGACCGAGAAGGACGTTCCGGCTCTTACGGCCCGGGTGACAGCGGCCCAGCAGGCGCTCTGGCGCACGGTGAACGTTGGGAGCTACATTCAGGCCGCTTGGGGGGCGCCGAACGGCAGCAGTTTCGTCGAGAGCCTCGCGCGGCAGGTGCCGGTCGATCCGCCGGCGCTCGCGAGCGCCCCGCTGCGGGTAACCGCGAAGCCCGCGCCGGGGCAATCGGAAGTCGTGATTCGCCTCACGAGCGCGGAGGACGGCACGGGCGGGCCGGTCGCGTGGGACCGCCCGCGGTTCGAGGCGCCGGGCAAGCCGGCGCTCCTGCTGCGCGACTACGCGAAGTTCGGACCGGCGTTCGAGATCAATTACCCGTCGGCGTTCGGCAACAGCGCGAAGTACCTCGCGGCGTGTGCCGAACTCGCGCGCACCCCGAAAGCCGTGCCCGACGAGGTCGCGAAACGGGACGGGCTGGACCCCGCGTTCCTCAAGCAGTGGGTGCAGGTGCTGCAACTGCCCACGTCCGCGCCGGGCGAGGCGCCCCCGCGTGCCGCGGTCCCGCTCACCCTTCTGGACGACAAGACCGGACCGAGCCCCCAGCGCCCCGCGATCAGTGGGTGGAAGAAGAAAGGCACCGACCTACCCGTCGTCGTGGCGAACGCTTCGGACAAGGTCGAGCAGATCCCCGGGCGCGTGTCGGCCCGGACGCTGGGCGTTCACCCCACACCGCAGGAGTTCGTCGGCATCGCGTGGCGCAGCCCGGTTGCTGGTAACGTGACCGTCACGGTCCGCGTCGCGCACGCGCACCCGGCCTGTGGGAACGGCGTCGCGTGGTGGCTCGATCACAACCGTGGGGCGCGCGCGACCCGGCTCGGGGAGGGCACCATCGACCTCGGCAAGGAGGCCAAGCCGCCGGCGCAAACGGTGAAGGTAGAGAAGGGCGACGTTCTGGTTCTGGCCGTCGATCCGCGCAACAACGAGCACACCTGCGACATGACGGAAGTGTGGTTCACGGTCAAGGAGGCCGCGAAGCCGAACCGCGTTTGGGATCTGGGGGCCGACGTGGCGCCCGACATTCAGGCCGGCAACCCGCACGGCGACAAGCACGGGAACGCGGGCACCTGGAGCTTCGTCCGCGGTGCGGCCAACAAGGCTTCCGCGCCCGCGCCGGTCGTCCCGGCGGGGTCGGTCCTGGGGCGCTGGACCCGTGCCGCCACGGACCCCGAACGTAAGACCGATGCCATGAAACTCGCGAAGGAAGTTGAAGCGCTGCTCGGCGGCCCGCGGCCCGCAGACGAGAAGAGCCCCGATCGCGCGCTCTACGACCGGCTCGTGGGGGTGGGCAGTCCGCTGTTCACGGGCGTGGACGTGTCGAAGGTGGCGAAACCGCGCGCGGCGGGCACGGCATTCGGGCTGCCCGCGGAGCGCTTCACCGGCGAGCGGGTGATCGCGAAGACCGATGAAGCGGTCGAGTTCCGCGTGCCCGCCGCGCTGATGGCCGGCCACACGTTCGTTGTGGATGCGAAACTCGAAGGGGACGGGGACCGGTTGGCGCGCGCGAGCGCGACGGCGGGCGCGGCACCGGGCGCGAGCGCGCTCGTCGGCTCGCCGACCGGGCCGGCCTACAAGCGGCTCGTGAGCGGTAACGCGGAGTTCCGCAAGATCTTCCCGCTGTACCTCTGCTTCCCGCAGGTGGTGCCGACGGACGAAGTGGTCTCGCTGAAGATGTTCCACCGCGAGGACGAGCCGCTCATCCGGCTGTTCCTCTCGGACGCCCAGGCACGCACGCTCGATCGGCTGTGGGCGGAGCACCGGTTCGTGAGCCGGCAGCCGGTCGCGGAGTACGAGTACCTGCCGCAGTTCATGGGGTTCACCACGCAGGACACGCCGAAGGCGCTCCAGCAGTTCTTCATCGATCGCAAGCCGCGGTTCAAACAGGACGCCGAAGCGTTCGAGGCCGAGGAACGCGCCGCGATCCCGAAGCAGCTCGACGCGCTCGTCGCATTCGCCGCGCGGGCGTACCGCCGGCCGCTTCACGAGCGGGAGCGGGCGGACCTGCTCGCCCTCTACAAGACCATCCGCAGCAAGGGCGCATCGCACCCCGAAGCGTTCCGCGGGGCCGTCGCGCGCGTGCTGGTCGCGCCCGTGTTTCTGTTCCGGATCGAGGCCGCCCCGAAGGGCAAAGAGCCCGGCCCGGTGAGCGATTGGGAACTGGCCACGCGGCTGAGTTACTTCCTGTGGGCCTCGCTCCCGGACGAGGAGCTGCGCGGGCTCGCTGCGACCGGGCGGCTCGGCGAGCCGAAAGTCGTTGCCGCCCAGGTCCGGCGGATGCTGACCGACGCACGCGCGCGGGCGCTCGCGGTCGAGTTCGGTACGCAGTGGCTCCACGTCCGGGGGTTCGACGCGCACAACGAGAAGAACGAGCAACTGTTCCCGACGTTCACGCCGGAGCTGCGCCGGGCGATGGACGAAGAGGGCGTCTTGTTCTTCCTCGACCTGTTCCAGAACGACCGCGCGGTGACATCCCTGCTCGATGCGGACCACACGTATTTGAACGAAGCGCTCGCGAAACACTACGGCATCCCGGGCGTGGTCGGGCCGCAGTGGCGCAAGGTGGACGGCGTTCGGAAGTACGGGCGCGGGGGCGTGCTGGGGCTGGCGAGTGTGCAGACGAAGGAGTCCGGGGCGTCACGGACGAGTCCGGTGCTGCGCGGCAACTGGGTGGTGGAAACGCTCCTGGGGGAGAAGCTCCCGCGCCCGCCCGCGAACGTCCCGCAACTGCCCGAGGTGGAGGGCGCGAACAAGCTGACCGTGCGGCAGTTGGTGGAGCTGCACGCGAAGGCGCCCGGGTGCGCGGTGTGCCACGTGCGCATCGACCCGTTCGGGTTCGCGTTCGAGCGGTACGACCCGATCGGCCGGTTGCGCGAGAAGGATCTGGGCGGGCTGCCCGTGGACGTGAAGGCCAAACTGAAGGACGGCACCGAGTTCGAGGGCCTCGACGGGCTGCGGAGTTACCTGCTCGCGAAGAAGAAAGATGTGGTGGTGCGGCTGTTCTGCAAGCGGCTTTTGGGGTACGCTTTAGGGCGCTCCGTCACGCTCTCGGACACCGCGCTCCTGGACGAGATGGTGGCCGCGCTGGCGAAGAACGACGGCAAGGTCACGGCCGCGGTGGAGGTGATCGTGCGCAGCCCGCAGTTCCGGATGGTGCGCGGGAGCGCGTTCGGGGAATGAAGCCAAATGCGCCGTGCGAAGGATATGCGCCGCATCGTGGTGAATGATATCGCGTACCGCTGGGTCGCTCGTGGAGACGAGGGGTACATCGTCATCACGCTTTCGCCGGCGAACAATGCCGGGTCGCGCATCCGTGGCAACATGAAGTATCACGAGACCTGGCTCGATTGCGGGAACGGAGTTTGGAGATCAGCGGGCGATCAAATTGTAATTACGAACCGGCTCGTTCGCCGGATCATCGAATACGCACTCGCGCACTGCGAATATGACCCGAACGTAAAGGGCAAAGAACTCAACCTCAAGGTACTCGACGACGTCATCCGCTGGGACGACGCGGTTCGGGCCTCCCGTACCCAAACTTAACTCGCGAAGGTGCATTTCATGCGACTGACCCAACCCCTCTCCCGTCGGTCGTTCCTGCGCGGGGCCGGCGTGTCGATGGCGCTCCCCTGGCTGGAGTCGGTGCCCGTGTGGGGCGACGACAAGCCCAAGAACACGGCGTCCGAAGCGCCGGTGCGGTTCGCGTGCCTGTTCTCCGGCAACGGCTACCACTCGAAGGAGTGGTGGGCCAAGGGCGCGGGCAAGCAGATGGAATTGGGGAAAGTCCTCGCCCCGCTGGTCCCGCACCGGGAAAAGCTCCTGTTCCTCCGCGGGCTCTACAACCAAGAAGCGCTGATTGGGGGCATCCATAGTTGCCAGACCGGGAACCTGCTCACCGGGGCGCACCTTGCGCCCAACGGCGAGATCAAGTCCGGGATCAGTTGCGATCAGGTGATCGCCGAGAAGACCAAGGGCGCCACGAAGGTGCCGAGCCTCGTTCTGGGGACCGAGCCCTCGATCGCGGCGATCCACAAGAACTACTCGATGATCTACAGTTCGCACATCTCCTGGAGTTCGGCCACCACGCCGACGCCCCTGGAACTGTACCCCGCGCTCGCGTTCGACCGGCTCTTCCGCGACGAGGTGGGCAAAGCGGACACGAGCGTGCTGGACGCCGTTCGCGCGGACGCCACGAGCTACAAGAACAAGGTCAGTACCGCGGACCAGCGCCGGCTCGACGAGTACCTTTCGTCGGTGCGCGAGGTGGAACAGCGGATCGAGCAAGCGGGCAAGAACGGGCGCCTCCAGGGCTGGCGCCCGACCCTCGACAAGCCCGACATGAAGCGCCCCGCCGACAGCATTCCGCAGGACATCGACCAGCACATGCGGCTCATGTGCGACATCCTGGTGCTCGCCTTCCGCACGGACACCACGCGCGTCTGCACCCTGAAGCTCAACAACGACCACTCGTCGCTGCGGTTCCCGAACCTGTCGGCCACCGGGGGCAAGGGCGGGATCGATTACATGATTCACCACCTGCTCTCGCACACCGACGGCGCGGACTGGCTCAAGGTGAACCAGTTCTTCACCGAACAACTCGCGTACATCGCCGGCAAACTCGACGCCGTTCAAGAGGGCGACCGGACGCTACTCGACAACAGCATGATCCTGTTCTGTTCGAGCATGATGACGGGCAACCACAACAACGACCAACTCCCCGTGGTGATGGTCGGGCGCGGGGGCGGGCGGATCAAGACCGGGCGCGTCCTCGATTACCTCGGCAAGCCGAACCGGAAGATGTGCAGCCTGTACCTCGCGCTGATGGAAAAAGCGGGGGTGCGGTTGAAGGAGTTCGGCGACTCCAAAGAACAACTTGCCGAGATCTGATGCTCCGGGTGACGAGCCGCCCGAGTGAGCGACGGCACGCACCGCGCCGCCCTTGCGGTTGTGTTTCTCTTTGCGAGCAATTAGCCTGTCGCGTGTGGCCGAATGGGTGCGTGCGCATGGGGCACCTGCGCCAGCGCTCGCGCCTCGGCTCAGCGCCCGTTCCAGGCGCCGCCGGTGCGCCCCGCATCGGAAGTGTGACTGACCATGAACCGGCGAACCTTCCTCAAGCGCTCCGCTCTTGTCACCGCCGTCGGTTGCGGGGGCGGGTACGCGTACAGCCGGTTCGTCGAACGGCACGCGGTCGAAGTGGTGCCGCTGGAACTCGCGGTCGGGCTCCCCGAACCCCTGACCGCCGCCGTGCTCGGCGACATCCACTTCGACCCGCTGTACGAAACCGGCTACCTGGAAACCGTCGTCGCCCGCATCAACAGCGCGGCGCCCGACCTCGTCCTCTACACCGGGGACTTTTTCTCCAATTCCGCCGACCGGGTGGGCGACCTTCTGGCCGTTCTGTGCCAGACGCGGGCCGGGCTCGGCAGCTTCGCCGTTCTCGGGAACCACGACCACTCGGTCGGGGCCGACCGGGTGACCGCTGCCTTTGAAGAGGCGGGCATCCCGGTCCTGCGGAACCGGAGCGTCCCGCTGCCCGGTCGGAAGGACTGGTATCTCACGGGCCTGGAAAGCTACTGGGCCGGCGCGCCGAGCACGGCTCCGGTGACCGCCGCGCCGCCGCACGCGCGCCACATTCTGATGGCCCACGAACCGGACTCGTTCGACCTCCTGACGGACCCCCGAATCGCGCTCCAGTTGTCGGGCCACACCCACGGAGGGCAGGTCCGGATACCGGGGGCCGGTGCCATCTGCCTTCCGAGTTGGGGCAAGAAGTACCAGGCGGGGCTCTACGCGCGGGGCGAGCAGAAGCTCTACGTGAACCGCGGGATCGGGACCGTTGTTCGGCACGTTCGGTTCAATTGCCGGCCGGAAACCACTTTGATTCATCTCACTTAGCACCTTCATAGGATTCCGCCGAGCCCGCCATACGCCCGGGATTGTGCTGCGGAAAAATGGCCCCGCGGTGTCTCCGCGCGCCCATCCGGGGAGTTTAATAACGCGGGTCGAACGTGAAGAAATGATGATGCTTTTGTGAGTGCCGGGTGCCCCGACCCGAGTTATCCGGACCGGCACCCACGAACGCGGCCCTCCAACCCCCGAGGCGGATGAGATGTACCGACGGACCCTGGTAATCGCGACTTTTGCGCTCTCGGCGGCTCTGGTCGCGATGTGCGCGCCGGCCGCGCTGCCGCAACCACCGGACAAGGGCTTTGGGGGCAAGGGCGGGTTCGGACCGCCCGGGGGCCAGCAGCGCAAGCTCGTGGCCGAGTTCGACAAAAACAAGGACGGGTGGCTCAACGAGGAGGAGCGCAAGCCCGCGCGCGAGGTCGCGAAGAAGGGCGGCCGGGGCGGGTTCGGCGGCCCGAAGGGCGGGTTCGGCAAGGGCGGCGTGACCGGCAAGCCCGGCCCGAAGGTCACGCCCGCCGAGGTGCCGAACTTCCCCAGCGCCAAACTCTACGACCCGACCGTGCTGCGCACGATCTTCCTGGAGTTCGAGAACCCGGACTGGGAAGCGGAGATCCAGGACTTCCACGGCACCGATGTGGACGTACCCGCGACCGCCACGGTTGACGGCAAGAAGTACGCGCGCGTCGGGGTCCACTTCCGCGGGATGTCGTCGTACATGGGCGTGGGGATGGGGTCGAAGCGGTCGCTCAACCTGTCGTTCGACATGGCGGACGGCAAGCAGCGGCTGTACGGCTACAAGACGCTGAACCTGCTCAACTCGCACGAGGACGCGTCGATGATGAGCACGGTGCTCTACTCGCACCTCGCGGGCCAGTACACCCCGACCCCGAAGGCGAACTTCGTCCGGGTGGTCATCAACGGCGAGAGCTGGGGCGTGTACACCAACGTGCAGCAGTTCGACAAGGTGTTCCTGTCCGAGCACTACAAGACCACGAAGGGCACCCGCTGGAAGATCCGGGGCAGCCCGGGCGGGCGCGGCGGCCTCGAATACTTCGGCGACGATGTGGCCGCGTACAAGCGCATCTTCGAGATGAAGAGCGGCGAAAATGAGGAGGCGTGGAAGGCGCTGATTCACCTGTGCAAGGTGCTGAACCAGACCCCGCCGGACAAGCTCGAAGAGGCGCTGAAGCCGATCGCGGACGTGGACAACATCCTCTGGTTCCTGGCGCTCGACGTGGGGCTCATCAACGGCGACGGGTACTGGACCCGGGCCAGTGACTACAGCCTGTACCTCGACGACAAGGGCAGGTTCCACGTGGTCCCGCACGACATGAACGAGGCGTTCCGCCCGGCCGGCGGCCCCGGAATGGGTGGCCCGGGCGGGTTCGGTGGGTTCCGGTTGCCGCCCCCGGGTGAGGTGCTGCCGGCTCCGGTTCAGGACGCGCTGCAACTGACCGCGGAGCAGAAGAAGCAGCTCGCGGAACTGCAAAAGGAGACCGACGCGAAGCTGGAACAGTTGCTAACTGCGGACCAGCGCCGGCGGTTCAAGGAACTCAAGGACCGCGCCGCGGGCGGCCCCGGCGGGGGCTTCCCAGGCGGCCCCGGCGGGATGGGCGGGGGCGGGCGCGGTGTGGAACTCGACCCGCTCGTCGGGCTGAACGATCCGAGCAAGCCGCTCCGGAGCAAGCTGCTCGCGGTGCCCGCTTTCCGGGCCAGGTACCTCGCGAACGTGAAGCGGATCGCGGAAGAGGGGCTGGACTGGAAGAAGCTCGGGCCGGTCGTGGCGCAGTACCGCAAGCTGATCGAGAAGGATGTCGAACTCGACACGCGGAAGCTGGACTCGTTCGAGGCGTTCAAGCGGGCCACGGACGACACCCCGCCCGCACCAGTTACGGGGGGCGGCGGGTTCGGTCGCGGGCAGGGGATGAACATCCGGGCGTTTGCCGAGCAGCGGCAGAAGTTCCTGCTCGCGCACCCCGAAGTGAAGAAGGCCGCGCCCTGATTGTGGAGCCGGGACCGAACACAGGGCACACGTGGGAACCGCAGTTGGTTCCCACGTGTGCCCTGTGTTCGGACCGATTGTTCCTTTTGACGCTGGCGCGGGTACGGTGCCCCTGGTCGGGCGCCACCGCGAAGTAACCAGCCAGTTGGGTCACTCGGCGTCGGCGGTGTCGCTCTCGCGGAACTCGTTCGTGTCCCATTCCACGGAGTAGTGGTACGAGAAGCCGAGCGCGGGTAGCGCCGGGTAGGTGAACGGGTTCGCGTCCGGAGTGCTCCCGACGCCCCCTTCCCGTTGACCCACCTGTTGCTGATACCCGTAGTGCGGGTTGCCGATCAGATTGTTTTCGCTCATGTTGCTCTCTCCACGCGGGTCGGAGACGCCGAACGCCCTTCGGTGATGCCGACAATTACTTATCGTGCAGGGCCGTGTGTTCCTTGCCGAAAAGCCTCGCGCTCGTTTGCGAACGGCCGCCCGGTGTGGCCTTGCAACCCGCGCCAGATCGGGCGTGTCGGGGGCTGGAATGTGTTGCCCCGACCGCGAGGAACGTCCTCCCGTTCCCGCGCCCGCTATTCGGGTTGTGGCCCGTGGTCAGAACAACGAGAGGAACGCATCGGTTTCTAAATGGCACCGGGTGGTCCGTGGTTCTGGCTACCCACCGCTGAACGCTGGTCCGCCGGGGCCGTGAGGATCGTTCCTACCCCTTCGCTTCCCATTACGTTGGGCCTCGTGCATCTGGCGCTAATCGCGGGGCCGTACGCCC
>DASWYH010001070.1:0-2702 GCA_036405095.1 Gemmata sp.
GCGCTCGAACTCGAACCGTTCAAGCTCTCGCTGCTGAACGACGTGCCCAACATGGTCCGGTTCATCGACGACGTGGGCCACCCGGCGGTGCGCGCGAACATCGACATTTCGCACCTCCTACTCGCGGGCACAAAGCCCGAAGAGCTGAGGGCGCTCAAGGGCAAAGCGATCCACGTTCACATCAGCGACTGCGACGGGAAGGTTCACGGCGACCTGCCCCCGGGGCGCGGGGTCGTGGACTTCGTGCCCTACCTCAAGGAGGTCGCCGCGCTCGGGATCGAGGGGGCCATGAGCATCGAGCTGGAGTATTCGCCCGAACCTGACAAAATCGTCGAATGGGTGACCGAAGCATACCGGGCGACGGCGGAATTGATGCAAGTCGCGGGGCTCGCGCGCGAATAATAGTCGTTGGCGAGGGCAGTGTCCGCTCTCGCTGTTGGACGCTCGGGCCGGTGAGGGCACGTTTGAGGGCGGCGGGAAACTTAAGGGTCACGGAGACCGCTATGAGAACCACGGCCCTGCTCCCATCCACCCTCAAGCGCCCTCAGAAGCTCGGGCTGGAGTGCATGGAATGGCTGACAAGGTGATCGACCTCGATACCGCGAAGCTCTCCGGCGAGTGGCAGCGCCACGCCGGGGCCGCGGCCCCGGAGGTGAAGAAGTTCCTTCAGGGGCCGCAACCGCGGGGGTTCGAGTTCTGGCAAGCGGTGAAGATCTTCCGCGAGATCGTTTACGGGTTCCGGAAGTTGCACTTCATCGGGCCGTGCGTGACCGTGTTCGGGTCCGCCCGGTTCGACGAACACCACCGGTACTACGGGATGGCCCGCGACGTGGGGCGCTACCTGGCCGAGTCCGGATTCACCGTCATGACCGGCGGCGGCCCGGGGATCATGGAAGCCGCGAACCGCGGCGCGAAGGACGTGAAGGGCCGCTCCGTCGGCTGCAACATCGTCCTCCCGATGGAGCAGAAGCCGAACCCCTACGTCGATTCGTGGATCGACTTCGAGTACTTCTTCGTCCGCAAGCTGATGCTGGTGAAGTACAGCTATGCGTTCGTCGTGATGCCCGGGGGCTTCGGCACCCTGGACGAGCTGTTCGAGGTCGCGACGCTGATCCAGACCGGGAAGCTCGAACAGTTCCCGATCGCGCTGATGGGCGTCGAGTACTGGAAGCCCCTACTGGACCAGCTCCGGCTGATGGCGAACGAGAAGACCATCGACCCCGCGGACCTGGACCAGCTCATTGTGTCGGACGACCCCGGTGAAGTGGTGTCCGGGGTGACGGACCTAGCGATGAAGCGGTTCGGGCTGACCTACGGCCCGAACTGCCGCCCGCGGTGGTGGCTCGGCGAGCGCTGGAACCGCCTCTGGCGGTAGAGTCATGGCCCCCCAGGGGCTCTCAACGGCGGCGCCGCTTGACGGGAGCGGTCCACCCCGACACCGCCCACCAGTTCCGAAGTTGTTGTTGCGCGCCCGGCGGAAAGTGCCCCGAGCATTTGAGACTCACGCGCCCGCCGGAGCGCACCACGCCCCACACCGAACCCGTTGCGATGCGGTGTTCGGCGGCGACCTCGCGCACACGCGCCAGGAACGGCGCCGTCACGGTGCCGACGGTCGCCCGGGGTTCGCCATTGATGAGGCGAACGGCAAACAGAGGGCGCGGCCGTGAGGAGCGCAGAACGCCCCAGACCACAAACCCGGCGATCACGAGCGCGATTGCTTTGGGGAGGAGGTCTTCCATCACGTCGCCCTATTGAAGCTCTCGAACGGGATTCGAGCCCGTCCAGCAACTTCAAGCGCCTCGACCCATCACGCGGGGCTCCGCAGAGAAGCAGCGCGTGCCGTTGCTCACGCTGCCCAAATCGTAAGATCCCGCATCCCCACTATCCTTGCGTGCGCGTCACACGCCCTCGCCGAGGCCCACATCGGCGATGTAGTTTTCGTAGCGGTTGTACTCCTTCCGCCAGGTCAGCGTGATCTCGCCCGTCGGGCCGTTGCGCTGTTTCGCGATGATGATTTCGAGGATGTTGTCGTCCGTCTGGCCGTCGAACTTGCCCGGCCGGTGTAGCATCCAACAGGTGTCGGCGTCCTGCTCAATGGAACCCGATTCGCGCAGGTCGGAGAGCCGCGGCTTGTGGTCCTGGCGGTCCTCGGAGGCCCGGTTCACCTGGGCGAGTGCGATCACCGGGATCAGCAGCTCGCGCGCGAGGAACTTCAGCCGCCGGCTGATCTGGGCGACCTGCTCCTGTCGCGGGTCGCGCCGGTTCTCGGGCTCGATCAGTTGCAGGTAGTCGATGACGATGAGCTTCAACCCGCCGTCTTTCTCGTGCTTCTTCATGAGCCGACGGGCGCTGGCGGCGATCTGGATCATGGTGCGGCTCGGGGTGTCGTCGATGTAGAGCCGGCACTTGCGGAGCACGTCCCCCGCGTCCATGAGCTTCTGAATGTCGTCCGAGTTGAGGAGCCCTTTCCGCACGTTGTGGCTGGGCACGCGGGACTGGCAGCACAGGAGGCGCTCGGCCAACTCGATGCGGGCCATTTCGAGGCTGAAGAACAGGACCACCGGCGACTGTCCGCTCTCGGCACCTTCTGTGATGACGTTGCGCACCAGATTCAAAGCGAAGGCGGTCTTTCCGACAGACGGCCGTGCAGCAATGATAACGAGTTCGGTATTGTGCAGCCCGGCGGTCATGTTGTCGATGTC
>DASWYH010001071.1:0-3097 GCA_036405095.1 Gemmata sp.
GCTTTCGGACAGTGTACCCGTCCGGAAATCCGGGTCTGGATCAACCTCGCGAATCGCGGTTCCCGGATTTCCGGACGGGTACACTGTCCGGCGGTGCCGTGAGCCTTCCGCGCCCCAGGTTGAGAAGTAGACCGCCCGAGAACGTGAACGCGCCGCGAGGTGACTCGCGGCGTGTTCGTTTTTGCCTCGTGCGAGTAGCGTAACAGCATCTCCGCTGGATGCGAGGTTGCCATGACCAACGACGAGTTCCGCGAGTCCGGCCACAAGCTCATCGACTGGATCGCGGACTACCGCGCTACGGTCGCCGGGCGCCCGGTCCGCGCGACGACTACACCCGGCAGCATTAAAGCGCAACTACCTCCGGAACCGCCGGCCGAAGCCGAACCGTTCAGCCGCGTTCTGCGCGACCTGGACACGATCCTGCAACCCGGGCTGACGCACTGGCAGCACCCCCGGTTCTTCGGCTATTTCCCCTCGAACGACACCTACGCGAGCGTGCTCGGCGACATGCTCGCCGCCGGGCTCGGGCAGCTCGGGCTGAACTGGCAGTCCAGCCCCGCGCTGACGGAACTCGAAGAACTCTCGTGCGACTGGCTCCGCCAGATGGTGGGCCTTTCGCCCGCGTGGACCGGCGTGATTCAGGACACGGCGTCCACTTCGACGCTGATCGCGCTGCTCTGTGCCCGCGAGCGCGTCACGAACTTCGCGCTCGGCCGCGGCGGGCTCCAGGCGGAACCCAAACCGCTGACGATATACGTTTCGACGCAGAGCCACAGTTCCGTCGAGAAGGCGGCCCTGCTCGCGGGCTTCGGGCGCGACAACGTCCGGGCCGTTCCCGTCGATGATGCGTTCGCGATGCGCGCCGACGTGCTCGAAACGATGATCCGGGACGACCGCGCGACCGGGAAGGTGCCCTGTGCGGTGGTCGCAACAACGGGCACCACCGCGTCAACCGCGCTCGACCCAGTGGGTGCGATTTGCGAAGTGGCGGCACGAAATCACCTGTGGGTTCACGTTGACGCGGCGATGGCCGGCTCCGCGATGATCCTTCCCGAGTGTCGGTGGATGTGGGCCGGCATCGAGGGGGCCGATTCGGTGGTTCTGAACCCGCACAAGTGGCTCGGGGCGGTGTTCGATTGCTCGCTGTACTACGTGCGTGATCCACAGCACTTGATTCGGGTGATGTCTACGAGCCCGAGCTATCTGCTCACGGCGGCCGACGGCCAGGCGCCCAACTACCGCGACTGGGGCATCGCGCTCGGCCGGCGGTTCCGGGCCTTAAAGCTCTGGTGCCTGGTCCGTGGGGAAGGGGTATCGGGGCTTCAGGCGCGGCTCCGGCGCGACATGGAGAACGCGCGCTGGCTCGCCGATGAAGTGGCCCGCTCGCCGAACTGGAAGGTGGTCGCCCCGGTCCCGTTGCAAACGGTGTGTGTCCGCCACGAGCCCCCGGGGCTGTCCGGCGAAGCGCTCGATGCGCACACCCGCGCATGGGCCGAGAAACTGAACGCTTCGGGGTTTGCGTACCTCACGCCGGCCGTGCTCGGCGGGCGGTGGATGGTGCGCGTGTCCGTGGCGTCGCTCACGACCGAGCGCGCGGATGTCGAGGCGACCTGGCGCGCGATGCGGGAGGCCGCGGGCTCCTCGCACTGACGTGTTTTGGCAGATACTCGGCCCGGCGAGGAGCGCGTGTGCCACAAATCCGAAGCCCAAAACAGAGCACCGCGGTCGGACCGGGAACGAGAACACCGGATGCGCGCGGAATCCGCTGCGAGCCGATTGCCTTTCGGTGCGCCGGGGTTTACTCTGTCGGGGCCTACCTTTCGGCTTCCCTCTCGCACCACTGGAGCCTCTTCACATGCGCCTCCTGAAAGCTGCCCTGCTCGCCGTTTCGGTGAGCACGCTGGCGCTGGGCACTGCCCGCGCCGACGTCAAGCCGCACCCGATCTTCTCTGACAACATGGTGCTCCAGCAGGGCACCGAACTCACCGTGTGGGGCACCGCCGCACCGTCCGAGGCGGTCGAAATCAAGCTCGAACAGAGCGGCAAGGCGCAGACCGCCACCGCGACCGCCGACAAGGACGGCAAGTGGGCCGCGAAGTTGCCCGCCCAGAAAGCCGGCACCGATTTTGCCCTCACCATCAAGGGCAAGAACACCGTTGCGTTCAAAAACGTCGCGGTGGGCGAGGTGTGGGTGTGCTCCGGTCAGTCCAACATGGAGTGGTCCGTGAACGCCGGTGAGACGCCGGCCAAGGTGAAGGAGGGCGCGAAGAACCCCAACCTGCGCCTGTTCACCGTGCAGAAACGCACCGCCATCCACCCGATCAAGGACCAGGGCGACCTCAAGCACTTCACCAAGTGGGTCGAGAGCGCGCCCGACACCGTCGGCGGGTTCTCGGCCGTCGGCTACCACTTCGGCCAGAAGTTGCAGAAGGAACTCGGCGTCCCCGTGGGCCTCATTCACTCGTCGTGGGGGGGCACCCCGGCACAGGCGTGGACCAGTCTCGAAGCGCTCGACGCCGAGCCGACCCTGAAGCACTACGCGGACGCCGCGCGGGCCTTTGCCAAGAGTTCCGACAGCTACGACCCGAAGAAGGCCCAGGCCGATTACGAACAGGCACTCGCGAAGTGGAAGGACGCCGCGGCGAAAGCGAAGGCCGATGGCAAGCCGGAACCGAAGGCGCCGGCCAAGCCGGGCGCGACCGCACCGGCGCCCGGACCGGGCACGCCGACCGTGCTCTACAACGCGATGATCTACCCGATGCTCAACTTCAAGACGAAGGGCGCGATCTGGTACCAGGGCGAATCGAACGCGGGCCGGGCCTACGAGTACCGCACCCTGTTCACGACCATGATCAAGGACTGGCGCAAGCGGTACGACAGCGAGCTGCCGTTCATGCTGGTGCAACTGGCCCCGTTCCGCGGCGGCGCCAGCGGGGTCGATTACGCCGAACTCCGCGACGCACAACTGTTCGCCGCGCAAACGCTCCCGAAGACCGGTATCGCGGTCATCACCGACGTGGGCAACGAGACCGACATTCACCCGAAGCCGAAGCAACCCGTTGGCGAGCGGCTCGCGCTGGCCGCGCTGGGCATCGAG
>DASWYH010001072.1:0-5920 GCA_036405095.1 Gemmata sp.
CCAGTTTCGTCGGCGTGAACGGCTTCTGGAGGAAATGCACGCGGGCCTCCAGGACGCCGTGCCGGACCACCGCATCGTCCGTGTAGCCGCTCAGGTAGAGCACGCTCAACCCGGGGCGCGCGGCGGTCAACCGGGTGGCCAGCTCACGGCCCCCCATCCCCGGCATCACCACGTCTGTCACCAGCAGGTGAATCGGCCCGGCGTGGGCCGCCGCCACCCGCACGGCCTCCTCGCCGCTGCCCGCTTCCAGGACCTCGTACCCGTGGGACCGGAGGGCCAGCCGGATGACCCCGCGAACCGCCGCATCGTCCTCGGTCACGAGCACCGTCTCGTCCCCCCGGCCCAGGGGCGCCGGTGCGCAGGGGGCCTCGTGTGGGGCCGCGGACGCGACGGCGGGCAGGTACACCTTGAACGTCGTGCCCCGCCCCAACTCGCTGTAAACGGCCACGAACCCGCCGCTCTGCCGGACGATCCCGTGTACGGTCGCCAGCCCCAGTCCGGTGCCCTGCCCCGGCCCCTTGGTGGTGAAAAACGGCTCGAAGATGTGGGGCAGCGTTTCGGGTGGGATCCCGCCGCCGGTGTCGCTCACCGCGACCAGCACGTACCGCCCCGGGCGGGCCTCGGGGACAGAAGCGTACTCCTGCTCCACGTCGGCGTTCGCCGTTTCAATGGTCAGCCGGCCCCCGGTGGGCATCGCGTCCCGGGCGTTCACCGCGAGGTTCAACAGCACCTGCTCGAACTGCCCGGGGTCCACCCGCACCGCCCGCAGGTCCGGGGCCGGGGTCGCGGTCAGGAGGATGTCCTCGCCGATCAGCCGCCGGAGCAGGCGCTCCGCATCGGCGACCACCGCGTTCAGGTTCAGCACCTTCGGTTCGAGCACCTGCCGGCGGCTGAACGCCAGCAGCTGACGGGTCAGGGCCGCCGCCCGGTCGCCCGCCCGCCGGATCTCCTGGACCAGTTCCCGGTTGGCGCCCCCCGCGGCGAGGTTGTCGAGCAGAAGGTCCCCGCACCCGTTGATGACGGTGAGCAGGTTGTTGAAGTCGTGCGCCACCCCGCCCGCCAGTTGCCCGACCGCTTCCATCCGCTGGGCCTGGTGCAACAGGCGCTCGAGGGCGCGCTGTTCGGTCACGTCGCTCACCACCTTCCCGACGCCCCGGCGCCCGTCCGGGGCCGGCACCGGGTACAGGGTGGCGATCAGGTGCCGCACCTTCGACCCGCGGCCCACGGTGCCCGTCACCTCCACGTCCCGGACCACCTCCCCGAACGCCAGCACCCGGCGGGCGGCCGGCCCCAGCACCGCCGCGAACGGCGAGTCCATGTCCACGGGCGTGCGCCCGGCGTGCCCCTCGACCGGGTGCCCGTGCATCGCCGCGAGCGTGGCGTTGACGCGAACGTACCGGAGGTCGGCGTCCAGAAACGCTACCCCGAGCGGGGCGCCGTTGAGGAGCGCGTCGAGCAGGGCCAGCGTCTCGTCCCGGGCGCGGGTGGCCTGCCGCCGGTCCGTGACGTCGAGCGCCAGCCCGCCCAGGGCCGCCCCGCGGTCCCCGTCCGCGAACGGGAAGCGGTAGACGAGCCAGTGCCGGTCGGCACCGCCCGCGGTCGGGATCACCTCTTCCGACTCCACCGGTGCGCCCCGGGCGAGAACGGCCCCGTCCAGTTCGTGCAACCGGGAGGCAACGGGTTCGGGCCACAGGTCGGCCGCGGACGCTCCGATGACCTCGTCACGCTCGGGACAGAACAGGCGGCGGAACGGCTCGTTCGCATAGGTGTAACGCCCGCTCGCGTCCTTGGCAAAGGCGACCACCGGGCTGTTGTTCATGAACGTGACGAACCGCCCCTCGCTCGCCCGCAGGGCCCGCTCCCGCTCGGCCCCCAGTGCCCGCTCGGCCGCGAACGCGCGCGCGTTCGCGAGCGCCGCGGCGAGCAGGCCGGTCATCAGTTGAAGGGTGTGGACCGTGTGCTCCCCGAACGCCGCGGGCCGCACGGACATGACCTTCAGGACGCCCACAACGGTGCCCCCGGTCCGGAGCGGGACGACGACCATCGACCGCACCCCGACCCGGCGGCACGCGGCCCGGTCCACGCGGTCGTCCGTTTCCGCATCATCGCACCGGAGCACCTCACCGGTAAGGACCGACAGGCCCGACAGGCTGGAGTGGAGCTTGAGCCGAACCCCGAGGCTCGTGGCGGCGGTCCCGGTCGCGGCCCGGTACACCATCTCGTCCCCTTCCGCCAGTTCGACGACGGCCCCGTCGGCCTGCGTGAGGGCGTGGGTGCGGGCCACGATCAGGTCCATCAGGGCCCCGGGCTCCGGATCGGCCGTGGCGACCTCTTGCTGAACGGCGATGATGCGGGACAGCAGCGCCCGTTCGCTGCCCGGACCAGTCGGGTCCGGAACGGGCGCGCGCCCCCAGGGGTGGTCCGGCGTCATGAGGGCGACCTCGCGTTGATAAAAGGAGGCAGCTAACGGCCCTCCCAACGCTGAAGGCGAGTCCGTGGGGAGGTGCGGCGAGTGAATCGACGTGCCGCGTCATCGATCCCGCCGGTCCAGATCAACGACCTGTCCGGGCCGATTTTTTGCAAAGTGTACCAGTTCCCCGCTGAGGACGCAAACCATGCGCACAGCACAGTGCTTTTGTTAGAGGGTGCCGAGTGCGTGCTCTCACTTCCGCTGTTCTGTGGGCGTCGGGCGCGCGGTCTCGATCCACCAGGTGCGGGCTCAAAGGGCACCCGGGGCGGTCTTCACCTCGTACTGAGAACTTCTGTTACGGCATTGACGCGATGCGGATGTTGCGGAACAGGATGTCCGTGGTCGGGTCGTGCCCCTGGATCGAGAGCGGCCCCTTCGCGGCGCGGTAGCCCTGGCGCGGGTTGTCGTTCTCCTTGCGGTCGTCGGTCCAGTTCACGGTCTGGTAGCCGTTAACCCACGTCGAGATGTGTTTGCCGTTCGCGACCACGGTCATCGTGAACCACTCGCTATCGTTGCTCACCACCTTGCGCGCCGGGACGCGCCGGTAAATGGCCCCGGTGCCGAAGTCCGCCGGCTTGGTGCGGTCGCTGTCCTTGAAGGCGTTCTGAATCTGGGCCTCGTAGCCGTTCTGGTACTGGCCGGGGATGCAGCGGAAGAAGATGCCGCTGTTGAGCGCCTTCCCGTTGGTTTTGCACTCGAATTGCAGCACGAAGTTGTCGAACTCCTTCTCGGTGACGAGGTCGCCGGGACCGTTCTTGACGGACAGCGCGCCGTCCCGGGTGACCTCCCACTTTGACGCCGTTCGCTTGGGGTCGGCCTGGTTCACCTTCCACCCGTCGAGGTTCTTCCCGCTGAAGAGGGGCTTCGTGCCGAGCGGGCGGAGCTTGATGCTTCGCAAGACGGCGGGCGTTTTGCCATTCGTCTCGATCAGGAGTGAGGTTGCGGAGAGCCGCGGGCTGTCGTTCACGTCCGTTCGTGTTGCTGCGTCGCCCCCGCTGATCTTACTCGAGTTGTCGCCGTTCGCTTCGCGAACGTAGCGGAGCGTTCCCCACGTTTGGCCGGTGGAGAGCTGGGGTCCGAAAAGAAGCGTTGTGTGCCCGGCCAGGATCGTTCCTTGGCCCTGCCATTCGAGCACCACCTCAATGGCTTTTCCGAAGTCGGTGTTCGGGGTGAGCACCGTTTTCTTGCCCTTCCCAAGAATGAGTGCGCCGTCCTTCACCTCGGCGGCGCCGTCGATTTTCCACCCGAACGTGGTTTCACCATCGAACAGCAGCACCCAGCCGTCCGCGATCTCCTTCGGGGTGAGCGTATTCGGCTTCGGCTTGTCCGTGTCGTCGGCCCGCGCGGGCACAGCGAGGGCCAAGAGGACGAACGCAGCGAGCAGGCGCAGCATGATTTTCTCCGGTGTGCGTGGCGGAGCGGATCGGAGCGGGGCGTTCGGCCGGGGCGCGGTCCAAAGCCCGGTGGCACTTCCGTTGTATCGGGTGACGTGTTCGGTGGGCGAGTGAGGAGACGTGGGGGGCGCTCGTGCGGAACCGGGCGGCGCGGCGGCCCACGAACCGCACGTGTGACGGGACCTCCAGCCCGCGGGCGCAGCGGCGCGAGCCGGGCCAACTCACGATCACGAGCGGGGCGACGGCGCGCGGGGCCAATCGCTCGCGCGCTCGGCGCTGGGGGGGGGCGCCGGTGCTATTTCCCTTGATGGATCTGATCGAACTTGGGGGCCACGCTCACGAACGCGGCCACCACGGTCGGGTCGAACTCGCCCTCGGACTCGGTGGCGATCAGCTTCACGGTTTGGGCGTGGCTCAGCGGCGGGCGGTGCGGGCGCCGGTTCCGGAGCGCTTCGTACACCGCGGCCAGCGCCACCACCCGGGCCGCGAGCGGGATCTCGTCGCCCTGCAACCCGTCCGGGTACCCGCCCCCGTCCCAGCGCTCGTGGTGGCTCCGCGCCACCTCCGCCGCCACATCCAACCCGGGCACCTCGCTGCCGTACACCTGCGCCACGCCGACCAGGACCTCCGCGCCGATCGTGCAGTGCGTCTGGATCACCGACCGCTCGGAGGCGTCCAGGCGCCCGGGCTTCAACAGCGTGTGCCGCGGCACGCCGAGCAGCCCGATGTCGTACATCGGGGCGACCGCCGCGAGGATCTCCGCGTACCGCTCGTCTTTGAGCTGAAGGTACGGGCCGGTCTCCGGCAGCGCCCGGCACAGGGTGCGCACGTACCGGGTGAGCCGCTGCCACTGGCCGTCCGCGGCCAGTTGGGTCTCGGCCAGCAGCCGCGCCACCGTGAGCGAGAGCGTTTCCGCGCCGACCGGGCGCAGGGTGCTCACCGGGGGCGGGGTGACCGTCACCTCGGAGTCCCCCGACCGCGACGGCCGGCGCATGAGCAGCGCCCGCACCCGGGACAGGAACTCGACCGGCGCGAACGGCTTGCTGATGAAGTCGTCCGCGGACGCCACGGACAGCCCGCCCAGGGCCTCGGCCGGGAGCTCGCCCGAGGTGATGAGCACCTTCATCCGCTCGGACTCCAGCCCGGCGGCGCGGACCTTCTCGACCAGTTCCGGTCCGCTCAGCCCCGGCAGCCCCACGTCGACCACCGCGAGGTCCGGCGGGTCGCGCATGATCTCGGTCAGCGCGGTCTCGCCGTCCTCGGCCTCGCGCACGTCGTACTGGTCCTGGAGCAGGGCGCACATCAGCACCCGCACGCTCGGGTCGTCCTCGACCAGGAGCACCCGGCCCCGCTGGGCGCCCGGGGTGCGGTGCGTCGAGGGCGAGCCGACGGCGCACGTGTTCGGGAGCCACAGCGTGAACCCGGTCAGCGCCGCCGACACCGTCCGCGCCGACGGGAACCGCATCTCGGGGTCCGGCTCCATGAGCCGGGCCACCAGGTCGGACACCTCCGCGGGGATCTCCGGCCGCACCCGGCGCACCGGGAGCGGGACCGTGGTGAACCGGCGGTGCAGGTCCTGGATCGGGTTGCCGGACTCCGGGTACGGGTCCCGGCCGGTGAGCGCCCAGTACAGCGTGGCCCCGAGGGAGAACAGGTCCGCGCGGTGGTCCACCGAGTGCGGGTCCCGGGCCTGCTCGGGGGCCATGTAGCCGATCGTGCCCAGCACCACCCCCGGCTCGGTCATCTGCTGCGTCGGGAGCCGCGCGAGCCCGAAGTCGAGCACCTTCGCCTGCCCGTCCGACGTGACCAGCACGTTGGACGGCTTGATGTCGCGGTGCACCAGCCCGTGCCGGTGCGCCTCGGCCAGCGCGTCGGACACCTGCCGGAAGATGTCGCACGCCCGCAGCGGCGGGAGCGGTCCGCTGTCGCGGATCAGGTTGAACAGGTCCTGGCCCGGGATCAGCTCCATCACGAAGTAGTCGCGGGTCTGCCCGCCGGCGCCGGACCGGGTGTGCCGGCCCGCGTCGAAGCACGTCACGATGTGCGGGTGCTGGAG
>DASWYH010001073.1:0-5601 GCA_036405095.1 Gemmata sp.
CGCGCGCCTGGAGCGCCTCTTCGAGCCAGTCGGTTTGCTCCCCGCCGATCTTCGCAACGTGCCCGGTGTCGAGCAGCACGAGGCTCAGGTAGTCGCCGAAGTCGAGCGTGCCGTATGTGGTGTCCTTGTACAGCCCGTCGAACAGCGGGAGGTAGTAGGTCGCGTCCTCGCGCTTCCCGTTATACCCGCCCCGCACCTCGTGGTTCCCGAGCGTGGTGACCAGCGGGATCAGACGCCCCTTGGGGTCGATCATGTGCTTCGCGTAGTTCTGGTAGAACCGGAGCGCGGTCTTCGCCGAGGTGCCGTTGTCGTACCCGAGGTCGCCGCTGATGAGCGCGAAGTGCGGTTCCTGCTTGGCCGCGAGCACGTTGTTAGCAATCGCGTGCGCGTTGGTGCCGCAGTCTCCACCCGAAACCCACTGGAACGTGTTCGTGGCCTTCGCGGGCATCGTGCGGAACTGGTGCGTCTGCGGGCCTTTCCCGACCTGGAGCAGGTACTCGGTGCCGGGGGTGAGCCCCGTGAACTCGGCCCGGTGAACCTTCAGTTCGGTCTTGGGCCACGCCTTCAACTCGACCTTGGCGCTCTTCCACTCGTCGCCGGTGCGGGGGACCACCCGCACGGTCGCGTCGGCCTTCTCCAACCCGATCCACTGAACCGTGACGGTGGTGGTCGGGTCGCGCTGCCACGTGAGGAACAGCGTGTCCTGCGGGGCCAACCCGGCGGGCGCGGCCTCGGCCGCCGGGCGCGGCGGCGGTGCGGTTTCGGGCTTCTTGTCTTGCGGGGTGCCGGAACCGGCGACGAACGCGGTCGCCAGTCCGCCGGCCGTGGTGCGCAGGAATGCGCGGCGGCTGATGCTCATGAATTGGCAGCCCAGTACGGGGGGAGGAATCAAGGTCGGGCGGGAGCGCGCTTCTATGTTGAACGGCGCACGCGAAAAAGCGAGAGGCAAAATGGGAGATTTGTCCGGTCTTTGCGAAAGCGGCACACCCAACCGGACCGGACGAACCATACGGGGGCGGCCTCACGCAAAGGCGCAAATCAAGACAATAAAGCAGTTATTTGAATAAAATACATTCTCTGTGTCTTCCTTTGCGCCTTCGCGTGAGGCTGCCTTCGTCTTTTAGACCAGCGCATTTTTGCGTGAGGCTGCCTTCGCTTTTTACGCCAGCCCTTCGGCGGTGAGCGTTTCGATTGTTGCCTCGAACGCCTTCGCCGTGGCGTCGATCACCGCGTCGGTGTGCTCGCAACTGGTCATCCCGGCGAAGCCCCACCAATCGACCCCGTGGAGCAGCATCGACTGGCGCAGGGCGTAGTACAGCTTCATGTTCTTCGGGCCGTCGAGCTTGTTCACGTCGCCGTCGAACGGGATCAGCCCGTCGTTGACGCCCGCGGATGTGCTGGGGCGCTCACCGTGGTAGTTGGGGACCACGCGGACCATGCTGAAGTCGCCGTAAGCGACCCACGGCCACTCGCGGGCCGCGAACAATTCGTTCAGCTTGTTGCGCAGGCGCGCGCCCGCGCGGTTCGCGAGTTCGCCCGGCGCCCCCGTTGCGACGCGCTTCAGGGCTGCGATGCCGGCCGCCGCCGAGAGCGGGTTCGCGTTGTACGTGCCCGGGTGCTTCATCTTGGGTTTGCCCGGGCGCGGTTCGATGAAGGCCAGCACATCGGCCCGCCCGCCGACGCACCCGCCGGGCAGCCCGCCGGCGAGGATCTTGGCCATCGCGGTCAGGTCGGGCGTCACGCCGTAAAAGGCTTGTGCGCCCCCGGGGGCCACGCGGAACCCCGTGATCACCTCGTCGAAGATGAGCAGCCGGTTGTGGCGCGTGCAGAGTTCGCGGAGCCCCTTCAGGAACGCGCCACGAATGGGGACCGCGCCCCAGTGGCCGCCGGTCGGTTCGAGGATCACGGCGCCGATCTCGGGATCGGTTTTGAGCGCCTCTTCGACGCGGTTGAGGTCGTTGGGAGGGATGGCGACGCAGTGCGCGGCCACGTCCGCGGGCACGCCGGGCACCGCGGCGGTGTCGTAAGGGTAATCGGCCGACACCGTGACGTAATCGTGCCACCCGTGGAAGTGGCCCTGGAACTTGAGGAACTTCCCGCGCCCGGTGTACAGGCGCGACAGCCGCAGCGCCATCATGGTGGCTTCGGTGCCGCTGCCCGTGAACCGCACGCGCTCCGCACTCGGGACCAACGTGCGGACCAGTTGGCCCCATTCAATTTCGGCGTCGTGGCACGCGCCGGGGTGCGTGCCACGGCCCATCTGCTCCTGGACGGCCTGAACCACGTCGTCGGGGCAGTGGCCGAGCAGGTGCGAGCCGTGCCCGACGAAGTAGTCAACGAGTTGGTGCCCGTCCACGTCCCACTTATGGGCGCCCTTCGCCCGCGCGATGTAAACCGGGAACGGGTCCATCATGCGGGCGTCGTGCGTGACCCCCGTGGGGAACAGCCCCTTCGCGGTGTCGAACCGCTGTTTCGAGCCGGCGAACTCCGCGTAATAGCGTTCGACGAGGCTGCGCGTGGCGGTTGTGGACATGACCCACCTCATGGTGCGTTGTGGCACCGGTATCGTAGACGCAGGGGCGGCTCGTGGCGAGCGGCACGGCTCGAGCCCCGGGGCTGTTGGAGTCGCATGGGCGCCTGCCATTTCGCGTTCTGTTTGGGGCGTGACTCCTGCCACTCTGGCACCGCGAATTGGTTGTGCCGCTGCTGTCGCCCAGGCAAATCCTTATCAAATCAATGGTTGCGACACGCGATTCTGGTGGCACGAGGCTTGCATACGACCGGCGAACAGCTAACTTCCGTTACCTCGCACGAGCGGCACATTCGATGGCATCCAAGCAACTTTCCTACGCCGACGACGCACGGCAGAAGCTCCTCGCGGGCGCCAGCAAGCTGGCCCGCGCCGTCCGGTCCACGCTCGGGCCGCGCGGACGCAACGCCGTTCTCGACAAGGGTTGGGGCGCCCCCAACGTCACCAAGGACGGGGTGACCGTCGCGGAAGACATCGAGCTGCAAGACCCGTTCGAGAACATGGGCGCGCAGCTCGTCAAGGAGGCCGCGTCCAAGACCTCCGACGTGGCCGGCGACGGCACCACCACCGCCACCGTCCTCGCGGAGTTCATCTTCCGCGAAGGGCTCAAGAGCGTCTCCGGCGGGCACGACCCGATGGCGATCGTGCGCGGCATCCAGAAGGGCGTCGAGCAGGTCACCAAGGAGCTGCACAAGATCGCCGAGGAGATCGACCCCAAGGACAACAAGTCCATCACCGAAGTGGCCTCGATCGCGGCCAACAACGACAAGGAAATCGGCAAGAAGCTCGCCGAAGCGATGAAGCTGGTCGGCGCCACCAACGGCGTCATCACCATCGAGGAGGGCAAGAGCGCCGAGACCGAGATCAAGGTCGTTCAGGGCATGCAGTTCGACCGCGGCTACCTGTCGCCGCACTTCGTCACCAACCCCGAAACGGTGACCTGTGAGTTCGAGAACCCGTACATCCTGATCTACGAAGAGAAGATCAGCTCGCTGAAGACCATCATCCCGCTGCTCGAATGGGCCGCGAAGGAGAAGGCCCAGCTCCTCATCATCGCCGAGGACATCGAGGGCGACGCGCTCGCGGGTCTGGTGCTCAACAAGCTCAAGGGCGTGGTGCAGGTTTGTGCGGTGAAGGCCCCCGGTTACGGCGACCGCCGCAAGGCCATGCTCGAAGACATCGCGATCCTCACCGGCGGCAAGGCGATCTTCAAGGACCTCGCGATCCAGCTCGACGCGATCACCCAGACCCCGAAGGGGCCGGTGCCGACGATCGTCGCGGACAAGAGCAACCCGACCCTGGGCCGCGCCAAGAAGGTCAAGATCGACGCCGAAAACACGACCGTCACCGAAGGGGCGGGCAAGAAGGTCGCGATCGACGGCCGGGCCGAGTCGATCCGCAAGGAGATCGAAAAGACCGAGAGCGAGTACGACCGCGAGAAGCTGCAAGAGCGCCTCGCGAAGCTCGCCGGCGGCGTGGCCCAGTTGAAGGTCGGCGGGGCGACCGAAACGGCCATGAAGGAGCGCAAGGCGCTGTACGAGGACAGCCTCCACGCGACCCGCGCGGCGCTGGCCGAGGGGATCGTCCCCGGCGGCGGCGTGGCCCTGCTGAACGCCCGCAAGCCGCTCGAAAAGAACAAGGTCGAGGGCGACGAGGGCGAGGGGATGCGGGTGCTGTTCCGGGCGCTCGAAATGCCCTGCCGCATGATCGCGGAGAACGCCGGTAAGGACGGCACCGTGGTCGTGTCGCACATCCTCAAGGGCAAGGACAAGAACCACGGCTACAACGCCGACACGGACAAGTACGAGGACCTCCGCGCCGCGGGCGTCATCGACCCCGTGAAGGTGACCCGCAGCGCCCTCCAGCACGGCGCCAGCGTCGCGTGCCTGCTGCTCACCACCGAGTGCATGATTGCCGACATCCCCGAACCGAAGAAGCCCGGCGGCGACCACCACGACCACGATCACGGCGGCGGCATGGGTGGTATGGGCGGCATGGGCGGTATGGGTATGGGCGGCATGGGCGGCATGGGCGGCATGATGTAAGCCACGAGTCGAAGGTCGCAAGGTCGGCTGCCGCACCGTCGGGGAACCGACCGCGGCGGACGTCTTCGACCTTCCGACTTCCGACTTCCGACTTCATTAACACACAACGCGACGAGGATACTGCGATGGCAAAAGGCGAAAAGCAACTGGCCCTGAAACCGCTCGACGACCGCGTGGTCCTTGAGCCGACCGAAGCCGAAGAGAAGACCGCCGGGGGCATCCTGCTGCCGGACACCGCGAAGCAGAAGCCCCAGCAGGGCAAGGTGATCGCGGTCGGCCCGGGCAAGCTCACCGACAAGGGCACCCGCACCGCGCTGGCCGTCAAGGTCGGCGACGTGGTGCTGTTCGGCAAGTACAGCGGCTCGGATGTGGAAGTGAACGGCAAGGAATACAAGATCGTCCGCGAGTCCGAAATCCTCGGCAAACTCAACAAATAACTAAAAACACAAGAGATTAACCACAAAGGCGCCAAGGACACCAAGAAGACGGAGAGAAAGCGGTTCTCGAAAACGGGCCTTCTCTTGTTTCCTCTTCTTCGTGCCCTTCGTGCCTTTGTGGTTAGTCACTCTTCGGAGCGAAACCAATGGCGAAGCAACTGCTCTACACCGACGACGCGCGGAAGAAGCTCCTGGCCGGGGCCGAGAAGCTGGCCCGCGCCGTCGGCTCGACCCTCGGGCCGACCGGCCGCAACGTCATCATCGACAAGTCGTTCGGCGGCCCGACCGTCACCAAGGACGGCGTGACCGTGTCGAAGGAGATCGACCTGGCCGACCCGTTCGAGAACATGGGCGCCAAGCTCGTCAACGCGGTCGCGCAGAAGACCAGCGACACCGCCGGCGACGGCACCACCACCGCCACCGTGCTGGCCCTGGCGATCTACCAGGAGGGGCTCCGCAACATCACCGCGGGCGCCAACCCGATGGCGGTCAAGCGGGGCATCGACAAGGCCGTCAAGGCCGCGGTCGAGCACCTGGAGAAGCAGCAGAGCGAAGGCGGGCTGACCCGCAAGGTGACCAAGAAGGACGA
>DASWYH010001074.1:0-2802 GCA_036405095.1 Gemmata sp.
TGAGCCACACGAACCCGGGAAGGTTCGTGTCGAAGATGTCGCGGTAGTGGACCCCGCCCTGAAGGACGTTCCGGGCCGCCATCTGGTAGAGCGTGACGTCGCACCACGGCGGCATCGCGAGGAACAGCGGCACGGCCGCGACCAGCACGGCCGCGGCTAAGGCCCAGCCGAGCCGAGCCGAGCGCCACACGCGCCAACGGGACGAGGGTTCGGTCGCGGCGCTCAGTGTGGTTTCCCTTTATCGTCGGGCGCGGCGTGCGCGGGGGCGGCGTGGGGTTCGGGTGCGTGGTGGGATATTGTATACGCCGATGCGGTCAGCGCGAGTGCGACCGCTGCGGCCGTTAGCCCGACGAACCAGTACGCCTTTTTTTTGGTGAGGAGGGCAATGGAACACAACACGAGACCAATTTCGGCGCTCAGGTGCGCGATGTCGAAGCGGTCGGCTTGGTGGTGAACGTGCTCGGCCTCGGCGCTCCGCTCGGCCGCCTGCTGGCGGTACTTGGCCGCCTCCGATGCCACCTTCGCGGCCTCGGTGCGGAGCCGCTCCGCCCGCTTCCCGGCCTCGTTGCCGCGCGCGATCAGGTCCGGCAAGTTGTCCTTCTGGTCGTTCGATTTCCTGTACTCGGCGGCCCGTTTCTTCGCATCGCTTGCGGCCTGCGCGCGGGTCGCGGCACGGTCCTCCGCTTGCTTCTTGGCGGTCGCATCGGCGTCCTTCGGCAGCAACTCTGCCCCCGGGATCGTCTCCATGACGAGCGCGGCGAAGTTGAGCTGCTCCTGGCGCAACCGTTTGGCCTGATACCAGGCGAACAGGTTGCTCTTTTCGACCTCCGCGCCGGCGGCCTCGTTACCGATCCGGTTCGCGTCCCCGATCACACGGTTAACGTCCCCGAGAAGGCGGTTCGATTCGCCCTGGAGTTGCAGCACCTTGTTGTGGGTCCTGTGCCCGACCATGCTGATCGCGGCGAGAACCGCGGCGACGATGGCCATCGACACCGCGACCCTTTGGTTGAAAGGGTCACTCGCGTGGTGCCCGGCGTGTTCGGCGTGTTCCAGGTGCTCGTGTGTGTTTGCCATCTCCCCGTTTCCGTTGGTGCGGCAGCGGCGGAAGTTTATGAAGCGGCGCGCGACGTGCAAGCCCCTTGGAAATTCGGAATAATCTGGAAAATCGTTGCAACCCCGCGCGGGCCTGCTTACGATGCGTGGAGGAATAAAGGTCACTCGCGTTCTGACCCGGACGGACTCACAAGTTCACTTCGCCGGTCCGGCCACCTTATTGTGGGTCCGGTTTTGCCTCTGGTGCTCAACGGCTCGGGTGCCGCCCCGTTCCGATGCTTCGCCTCCCGGAGTTTTACCCGCAGGAGCAACACGATGAACACCTGCCCCGAACTGACCGATGTCCTCACGAGTAGCCCGCTCGGGCAGCTCCGCCGGCTGAACGTCACCAAGAGCGACACCCAGGTGGTCATCACCGGGCAAGTGTCGAGCTACTACTATAAACAGATGGCACAGGAATCGCTCCGCAGCGCCGTCGGCAAGCGGACCATCGTGAACCAAGTGGAAGTGTGCCCCCAAGACGTGGCCTGAGCCAGACCCACTCACCGCCCGCGGGCGGTGAGTGGGTCTGTGCTCGAACGTCCCGGGAGCGCTATTTGTTCGGAATTGGTCGCACCGACTCCAGAATGTGAATCACGCCGTTGCGGCACGCCAGATCAGCCGCCTCGATCTTTACGCCGCCCACGAACAGCCCGTCTTTTCGTTCCTCGATCTTGAGTGACTCACCACCCACCGTGACGAGCGGTTCCCCGGCCAGTGCCTTTTTCTTCAGGGCCGCGGTGGTGTATTTCCCCTTGACGAGGTGGGCGCGGAGCAACTTTTCGACCGCGTCCTTGCGGTTCGCGATTTGCCCGATCGGTCGGTCTCCCAATTTCAGGAACGCGCGATCGGTCGGGGCGAACAGCGTGTACTCGTCCGCGCCCTTCAGGAGCGCGGTCGTGCCGGCCTCCTTCGCGGCGACGGCCAGAATCGTGGTCCGCTCGTCTCCGTTTATGACGGCGTGAATCGTGCTGCGGTCGGAGGCCCGTGAGGTCGCGCCCCCGAGAATCGCAACGAGCAACACAGAGGCAATGGTTCGCGCGTTCATAAGGCCTCGCTCTGCAGGCGCGGTTTTCGCGGTTCTCAACGCGCCCGACATCCTGATAGAATACTCGCGTACACCACCGCACACAAGCCGCGGGCCGCACCTATGAGCCGCACACCCAGGGACGGGAAGAAGCAGCCGGCGCTGTTCGCGGACGACTTCGACGGGTTCGGCCCGAGCCGGTTCCGCCCGGCCGACGAGTCCCTGCCGGTGTTCGAAGTGCGCGGCAAGCGGCTCAGCAAGTTGAAGCGCGGCACCAAGAAGAACGCGCCCAAGGCGCCCGGCGTGTACGGGATGCTGGACAACCGCGGCCGGCTCATCTATGTCGGTAAGGCGAAGAACCTTCGCGCCCGGCTCCTGTGCTATTTCCGCGAGAACAGCCGCGACCCGAAGGCCGGCAAGATCATCGAGCAGACCAAGCGCCTCGTGTGGGAGCAGTGCGGCGACGAACTCGCCGCCCTCCTCCGCGAACTGGAATTGATCCAGAGGCTGCGCCCGCGATTCAACGTGCTCGGCGTCCCGGGGTTCCAGCGGCACCACTACATTTGTATCGGTAGGGCGCCTGGGGATTACGTTTATGTTACCGCAGCCCCGACGGGCAAAGAACAGGGCATCTACGGACCGTTCGTGAAGTGGGGCAAGTCGGACGACGCGGTGCGGCGGCT
>DASWYH010001075.1:0-6684 GCA_036405095.1 Gemmata sp.
GAAGTCGTGGCGCCAATCGTGACTCTGACGATGGAACGCCCGGCGGTCGAGCAGGGGGGTCAAACGCAACTGTTCTGCAAGGTGGTGATCGGCTCACCGTTTGAAGGCAAAGCGAAGGTGAACCTGATCGGCCTCCCCGCGAAAACGACAACGCAGGTCGTGGAGATCACCAAGGACACGAAAGAGTTCGCGTTCCCCATTACGGCGGACAAGACCAGCCCCGTCGGGCAGCACAACGTGTTCGCTCAGGTGGTGATCGAGCGCGCCGGCGAGTTGATTACGGGTAACACCGGCGGCACGCAGCTCCGCATCGACGTTCCGCTGCCGCCCAAAGTGGCGGCCACGCCGCCGCCCAAGAAGGAAGACCCGAAGACGCCGAACCCGCCCCCGAAGACGCCCGAGAAGCGTTTAACGCGGCTCGAACAGCTCCGAAAGGAAGCCGAGGAGCGCGAGAAGGCCGCGGCCGGCGGACAGCCCGCACCCAAGAAGGAAGAGCCGAAGAAACCGTGATATGATGGCACCAGTAGTTTCAAGTGGTCAGTGGTCAGTATTGAGTGCTCAGTGCGGGCTTGCCTCCGTTCCGCGTGCCCTTCGACCCGCGGTGCTTGCTTCTCGTCTGTTCGGCTTACTGATCACTGACCACCGACCACTTGGAACTACTGGGCACCGTTCGCCCTCACGGAGAGAGCCATGAGCGAAGCGGCCGAGAAACTGAAGCCCCTGCTCGACGCGCTGAGCGCGGGCGAGCGCGCCGAGGTGGTTGCGTACCTTCACTCGCTCGCCAACGGACACCCCGAAGGCGATGTCCACGATGACGAAGAGGTGCTCTCGCAAGAGGAATGGGAAGCTGCCTGGATACCGGAAGTCGAGCGCCGCATCGCGGATTTCGAGAGCGGTAAAACGGTAGGCATTCCTCACGATGAGGTCATGCGGCGAATGAAGGAGAAGTACGGGTGAGGCCCATTAGCTGGGATCCGGCAGCGCTGCAAGAATTCGATGCCGCGCTTGCTGTTTCTCGCGACGCAACCGCGCTTCAGGTTGCGGTTGATGAGGCGTTGCAAGACATCGCCTCCGGTCGCATCACCCACGCCCCGTTACCACGAGCGCCCGCCCGTGGGTGCGTTCTCAGCCGGCTCCCGTATTCGATCGTTTACACCGAAACGGCGACCGAGATTCGCGTCATCGCTTTCCCGCACAGCAGCCGCAAACCGGGCTACTGGAAGAACCGCCTGCCGAAGCCCTGAAACACGCCCACCGCACGAGACTCCACGATATGCGTAACTTCTGGATTGCCCTCTGTGCCCTCTGCGTTCTCGGCGGCGCCGGTCAGGCGCAGACGATCGCGGTCTACCCCCCCGACATCAACCTCGAAACCGCGCGCGACCGGCAGTCGTTCGTGGTGCAGCTCACCCAGCCCGACGGCATCACCCGCGACGTGACCGCGCAGGCGCAGGTCAGCTTCGCGAACCCGGCGCTCGTGAAGCGCGAAGGGGTCTACGTGCTGCCCGTCGCCGACGGCGCCACGGAAATGGTGGTCGCGCTCAACGGCCAAACGGTGAAGGTGCCCGTGAAGGTGGTCAAGGCCAAGGAAGACCGGCCCATCTCGTTCAAGCAGGACGTGATGCCGGTGTTCATGCGGGCCAGTTGCAACGTCGGCGGGTGCCACGGGGCCGCGCGCGGCAAGGACGGGTTCCGCTTGTCGCTGTTCGGGTTCGACCCGGAGGGGGATCACTTCCGGCTCACCCGCGAGCTGAACGGGCGCCGCATCAACCTTGCGCTGCCCGCGGAAAGCACGCTCCTGGAAAAGGCCACAGGCAAGGTCGCGCACACCGGCGGCGGGAAGATCAAGGAAGGCGACGAATACTATCAGGCCATCATGCGATGGCTCGAAGCCGACGCGCCCCTTGATGCCCCAACCGTCTCGCTGCCCGTCAGCATGGAGGTGTTCCCGCCGAGCGCGGTCCTCGACGGGAAGGGCGAAAAACAGCGCCTCGTGGTCCGCGCGAAGTACAGCGACGGCACCGACCGCGACGTGACCAGTTTGGCCCTCTTCTTGAGCGGCAACGACAGCGCGGCCAAGATCGACGGCGACGGCGCGGTGACCGCCGGGGACCGCGGCGAGGCGTTCGTGATGGCGCGGTTCCACACGTTCACCATCGGGGTGCCGTTCATCACGCTGCCCAAAGACCTGAAGTTCACCTGGACCAACCCGCCCGAAGCGAACTACATCGACACGCTCGTCAACAACAAGCTCAAGAAGCTCCGCATCGAACCGTCGGGCCTCTGCGACGATCAGACATTCGTGCGCCGGGTGTACCTCGACATCATCGGCGGGTTGCCGACCCCGGAAGAGTACGCGCGGTTCATGGTCTCGACTGTCGCCAACAAGCGCGAGCTGCTGGTTGATGAACTCCTGGGCCGCAAGGAGTTCTCGGAACTGTGGGTGCTGAAGTGGGCCGAGCTGCTCCAGATCCGTTCGTCGAACGATGTCAGCTACAAAGCGATGCTGCTCTATTACGGGTGGCTGCAAGAGAAGATCGCGAACAACGTGCCCACCGACGTGTGGGTCAAGGAGCTGCTCGGCGCGAACGGCGGCACCTTCAAGAACCCGGCGACGAACTACTACCAGCTCGAACGCGACGTGCTGAAGGTGACCGAGAACGTGGCCCAGGTGTTCATGGGGATGCGCATCCAGTGCGCCCAGTGCCACAACCACCCGTTCGACCGCTGGACGATGGACGACTACTACGGGTTCGCGTCGTTCTTCACCCAGATCGGGCGCAAGGGCACCGACGACGCCCGCGAGCTGGTGGTGTTCAACTCGGGCGGCGGCGAGGTGAACCACCCCGTCCACAAGCGCCCGATGCCGGCGAAGTTCCTCGGCGGCACCGCGCCGGCGGACGTGGCCGGGAAGGACCGCCGGGTGGTGCTGGCGAACTGGCTCGCATCGCCCGAGAACCCGTACTTCGCGAAGAACCTGTCGAACGTGGTGTGGAACCACTTCTTCGGCCAGGGGATCGTGAACGAGGTGGACGACGTGCGCATCTCGAACCCGGCGAGCAACCAGGAACTGCTCGACACCCTGGGCAAGAAGTTCACCGAGTACAAGTACGACTTCAAGAAGCTGGTCCGCGACATCTGCACGTCGCACACGTACCAGCGCTCGACGCAGCCGACCAAGACGAACGAGAGCGACACGCGGAACTTCGCCCGCGGCCCGATCCGCCGCATCCGCGCGGAGACGATGCTCGACGTCATCACGCAGGTGACCGACACGAAGAACAAGTTCCAGGGCTTGCCCCTTGGGGCGCGGGCCGTGCAGATCGCCGATGGTGGGGTCAGCACCTACTTCCTCACCACCTTCGGCCGCCCGACGCGCGAAACGGTGTGCTCCTGTGAGGTGCGCCTCGAACCGACGCTCTCGCAGAGCCTGCACTTACTGAACGGCAGCACGGTGGAACCGAAGATCGCGCAGGGCAACTTGGTGGGCAAGATGCTCGCGGAGAAGAAGTCCGAGGCGCAGATCATCGAGCAGATCTACATCCGCTGTCTGAGCCGCACCCCGAAGCCGGAGGAAACGAAGAACCTTCTGGCGCTCGTGGGCGCCGCCAAAGACAAGAAGCAAGCGCTGGAGGACGTGTTCTGGGCGGTGATGAACTCGCGCGAGTTCATGTTCAACCACTAATCGGGATTCGCCGTGGCTCAATATCGCCTGCACCCGGTCGGCACACGAAGCGACCGGGACGACTTGACTCTGGAAATCGAAGGGCACCGCGCCAAGGTTTACAACGACCGGAAGGTGTTCCACGATTGGGGCTACGTCGATTGTGTTGATTACGTGCAACTGCCGGGGTTGGCACACAGTAATTCGTGGCAGGACTGGGTACAGTTCCTGACGCCACTCAGCCACATATTCGGTTCTGTGGGACATCAGAATTACGGGGTTCTGATCGGCTCGCAGGTTCATTTTTTCGTGATCTCCGAGCGGTGCGCGGACGAGCTGCGGCGGTTCTGGGAGCGGGGGTACGTACTCCGAAATCCCGACGCAGCGAGAACAAGCCTCCGGAAAGCGACCCTCTGGCTCGCGCTCTGCGGGTGTGTGTGCCTGAGTGTTATCGCCCTCTTGGCACTGGTGCTGTTCGTGCAAGCTGGCCAAAACGGGCAGGGAGGGGCAGGTGGCGTGGCGCTGTTCCCTTTAGCTCTAGTCGCGATACCGGCTCTCCAAGCGTGGCGGCACCTGAACCGTCGATCGATGTGCCGCCGGGTCGCGCGCGAACTCGAAGACGAGGGAACCGCACTTCCCCACCCGGCGACACACGAACCCTACCCGCCGCCCAAGATCGATGTCGTCACTGGACGGGCTCACCGGCGCTGAAGTGATACAAGCCCCGCCCACGCTCCGAAACACAACTCGAGGCTTCTTGATATGCGGCAAGTGACTTTCCTCTGTGCGTCGTTCGCTCTGCTCGCCGGGGGTTCGCGCGCCTTCGGTGATGCGAAGAACCCGACCTTCGACGACGACGTGCTGCCCATCGTCAAGCAGCACTGCATCAACTGCCACAGCAACGACAAGCAGAAGGGCGACCTCAACCTCGCCACCTACGCGGCGCTGCAAAAGGGCGGTTCGTCGGGCGCTGCGGTGAAGGCCGGCGACCCCGGGAAGTCGCGCATCTACACGCTCTCGGCGCACATCGAAGAACCGAAGATGCCGCCCAACGGGAACAAGATGCCCGACGCCCAACTGGCCACGCTCAAGTTATGGGTCGAACAGGGCGCGCGAGAGAACGCCGGAAGCAAGGTCGCGGTTGTGCCGAAAACGAACACCGACATCGGGCTGAAGTCGATCGTAAAAGGTCGCCCCGAAGGGCCACCGCCGATGCCCGCGCTCGGGAAGCTCAAGCTCGACCCGGTACTCACCGCCCGCCGGCCCGGGTCCATCCTCGCGATGGCAACGAGCCCGTGGGCGCCGCTCGTCGCCATCGGCGGGCAGAAGCAGGTCGTCCTTTACAACACCGACACCGGCGCGCTGCTCGGGTTCATCCCCTTTGAACACGGGCAGATCAACAGCATCAAGTTCTCGCGCAACGCGCAGTTCCTCCTCGTCGCCGGCGGGAAGGGCGGGCAGTCGGGTAAGGCCGTTCTCTACAAGATCGCGACCGGCGAGAAGGTGATCGAGGTCGGCATCGAGTCCGACGCGATCCTCGCGGCCGACATTTCCGCGGACCAAACGCAAATCGCCGTGGGCAGCCCGTCGAAGCTGGTGCGCATCTACTCCACCACCGACGGGAAGGTGATTCGCGAGATCAAGAAGCACACCGATTGGGTGTGCGCGGTCGAGTACAGTGCCGACGGGGTGCTGCTCGCCACCGGCGACCGCAACGGCGGGGTGTTCGTGTGGGAGGCGTTCACCGGGCGCGAGTACTTCTCGCTCCGCGGCCACACCGCGATGATTACCGACATCTCGTGGCGCGACGATTCCAACGTCCTCGCGACGTGCAGCGAAGACACGACCATCAAGCTCTGGGAGATGGAGAACGGCGGCAACATCAAGAGCTGGGGCGCACACGCGGGCGGCGCCGCGAGCGTGCGGTTCACCCACGAAGGCAAGCTCGCGAGCACCGGGCGCGATAAGGTCACAAAGTTGTGGGACCAGAACGGCGCCGCTCAGAAGGCGTTCGAGGCGTTCCCGGATTTGGGCCTTCAAGTCGCCGTCACGCACGACAGCAAGAAAGTGTTCGCCGGTGACTGGGGCGGGATGGTGAAGGCCTGGAACGTCGCCGATGCGAAGGCCGTGGCGGTTCTCGATGCGAACCCGCTCCCGGTCGCCGAGCGACTCAAAAAGGCCGAAGCCGCGCTGGCCGTGACGACAGCGAAAGTTCAACCCACGCAAGCCGCCTTCGACGCCGCAGCGCTGAAGGCGAAGCAAACCGCTGATGCGTACAACGCGGCGGTCGCAAAGGTGAACACGATAAACGCGGACCTCGCCGCAGCGCAGAAGGCCGTGAAGGATTTCACCGCGACCGCAACCGCGGCCAAGCCGCTTATGGACGCTGCGAAGGCGGAAGTGGACAAGGCCGCGCCGCTCGCGACGGCCGCGACAAACAAAACCTCGAAGATCAGGGCAACCGCCATGACCGAATCCGCGGCCATCAAGGCCCTGTCGGAAGAGGCGAAGAACGCTGCGAAGAAGGATCCGAAGAGCGCAGAGAGCATCCTGGCGCAGGCCGCGAAGAAAGCCGAAGCGCTCGCAGCTCTCAACCTCGAACTGGCCGCCGCGGAGATGGCGCAGACCAAAACCGCCACGGCGCTGAAGACCGCACAAGACAAGTTCGCCGCGCAGTCGAAAGCCTACACCGACGCAATGGCACAGGTGACCGCGAATCAGCAAAAGGTGACCGCCCTCGCACCGATGGTGAAGCCGGCAACGGACGCGGTGCCACCCGCAAAGGCCGCAATGGATGCGGCAAACGCCGCAGTCGCGCCCGCAAAAGCCGCGCTCGATGCGGTGAACGCAGAAGTCGCCACAGCGAAGGCCGCAGTCGAACAACTCAAGACCGCGATCGCCCCACCCGCGCCGCCGAAGAAATAGAACAAGAGCTTGGCCACAAAAAGGCGCAAAGGGCACAAAAAGAAGACAAAGAACAAGAAGAGTTTGATCCACAGATTACACAGAAGACACAGATT
>DASWYH010001076.1:0-3721 GCA_036405095.1 Gemmata sp.
CTGGAAGTGTTTTCGAGCGGCCCGAACCCGGTCAACGTCGCGCTCGCGTCGGCGGGAGCGAAGGCCCGCGCGTCCGGCACGTACCCCGGGGCGCCGCAGATCCACAGCCTGCCGTTCCTGAACGACGGGCGGTACGGGAACGGGCGCAGCTGGATCTCGAACAAGGTCGGCCGGGGGTGGGTGGAACTCGAACTCGCGGAGCCCGTTCTCATCGACCGGATCGTTTGGGGCCGCGACCGCGAGGGCCGGTTCACCGACCGGCTCCCGACCCGCTACCGCATCGACGTTTCGCTCGACCGCGAGACCTGGGGCGTGGTCGCGTCGTCCGATGACCGCGCGCCCTTCGCGCCCGGCGCGGCGGGCGTCCCGCCGGGGCTGACCGCGGGCGGGCGCGCGGCGTGGGCGGAGCTGACCAAACAAATTGCGGACCTGCGCAAGCAGATCGCGGACCTCGCGCGCGGTCCGTTGGCATACGCCGGGCGCCTCACCGCTCCCGAACCGACGTTCCGGTTGCACCGCGGCGACGCCACCCAGACGCGCGAGCCCGTCGGCCCCGGGGCGCTCACCGAACTCGGCCCGAGGCTCGACATCCCCGCCGGCGCGACCGGTCCCGAGCGCCGGCTGGCGCTCGCGAAGTGGATCACCCACCCCGAAAACCCGCTAACGGCCCGCGTCATCGTGAACCGGCTGTGGCAGCACCACTTCGGCGTGGGGGTCGTGGACACCCCGAGCGACTTCGGGCGCAACGGCGCGAAACCCACGCACCCCGAGCTGCTCGACTGGCTCGCCGGCGAACTGGTCGAAAAGAAGTGGTCGCTGAAGCACATCCACCGGCTCATCGTGCTCAGCGCGACGTACCGCCAGGCGTCCGCGGCGCGGCCGGAGGCGCTGGCGAAGGACGCGCAGTCGCGGTTGCTGTGGCGCTACCCGCCGCAGCGCCTCGAGGCCGAACCGCTGCGCGACGCGATCCTCTCCGTGAGCGGGAAGCTCGACCTCAAAATGGGCGGCCCCGGGTTCGACCTGTTCGAGCCGAACGGCAACTATGTGAAGGTGTACGCCCCCAAGAAGCAGTTCGGCCCGGCCGAGTTCCGCCGGATGATTTACCAGCACAAACCGCGGATGCAGCTCGACGACACGTTCGGCGCGTTCGACTGCCCGGACGCCGGCCAGATCGCCCCGAAACGGAACGTCTCGACCACCCCGCTCCAAGCGCTGAACTTGCTGAACAGCGGGTTCGTGCTGCAACAGGCCGGCTACTTCGCCGAGCGCGTTCAAAAGGACGCCGGGGCGGACGTTGCGGCCCAGGTGGGGCGGGTGTTCGCGCTCGCGTTCCAGCGCGCTCCCACACCCAGGGAGCTCCGCGCCGCGACGGAACTCGTGAACACGCACGGCCTCGCGGCGCTGTGCCGCGCGGTGCTGAACGCGAACGAGTTCGTCTTCGTGGACTGACACCAGGTCCGCTCGAAGCGGCCGGCGACCCGTCGGAGCCGAAGGGCCGCGCGTGAGCTCGTGCCTCATGGCACCCGTGTACCCTCGGACACGATGGCCGAGTTGCGGGGCCGGGGCGCGGACCGGCGGGCGCAGGCGAAATGGGAACGCAGTGTGCCTCCGCGCGGAGCGGTGGCACCCGGCCGCTCACCCCTTCAAGCCGAACAGCCGGCGCAGGGCGTCCCGCAGCCCGCTGCTGTGGCCCTCGCCGCTCGCCTCGTTGAGCGCGGCGATCGGGCCGTGGAGCAACTTGTTCTGGAACAGGCGGAACGTTTTTTCGATGTCCGCCTTGTCCCTGTCCAGCAGCTTGCCGTTCATCTTCGCCAGGAGCGGAACGAGGAGGGACTCGCGGATCTTGTCCGCTTCGGCGTTGAGCTGGCCGATCAGCGGGCCGTTCGCGCGCCGGCTCCAGTCCGCCGCGAACTTCTTCACCTCCGCTTCGATGATCGCATCGGCCGCCGGCAGGTGCCGCTTGCGCTCGCCCATGCACCGGTCGGCCTCGCGCGCGAGGTCGTCCACGTTGAACACGCTCACGGTGTCGCCGTCGTGGATGGCGGGGTCGAAGTCGCGGGGCACCGCCATGTCGAAGATCACGAGCGGGCGCCCGGCGCGGGGCCGCCGCACCTTCTCGTCGAACCGGCGGGCCGAAACGATCGGCTCCGGCGCCCCCGTGGTGCTGAGGACGATGTCGGCCCGCACGAGGGCCTCGTCCAGGTGCGGCCACGGGACCACCTGCCCCCCGCACTCGGCCGCAACCGCGGCGGCCTTGTCCGGGTTGCGGTTCGTTACCAGGATCGCCTCGGGCCGCAGCTCCGCAAGGTGCTTCAGGGTGAGCCGGCCCATTTTGCCCGCCCCGATCACCAGCACGGTTTTGTCCGTGAACGTGTCGAACACCTGGCGCACGAAGTCCACGGCGGCGCTCGAGACCGACACGTGCCCCTGTGCGATGCCGGTTTCGGTGCGCACCCGCCGCGAGACGCGGATCGCGGCGGGGAACAGCGTGTTGAGGAACGGGCCGGTCGCGGCGAGCTTCAGCGCGGAGTCGTACGCCTCTTTCACCTGCCCGGCGATCTGCCCCTCGCCGACGACGACGCTGTCCAGCCCGGCCGCGACGCGGAACAGGTGCTTCGCGGCGTCGGCGTCGGCGTGCTCGTACAGGTGCGGCGCGATCTCGCTCGCCGGGACGCCGTGCAGCTCCGACAGGAACTCGGCCATCAGCGGGCTGTGCAGCGCCGCGACCGTGTCCTCGCGCGCGACGTAGATCTCCACCCGGTTGCACGTGCCGAGGATCACGGCTTCGGCCGCGAACCGCGCGTTCAGCTCGCCGAGCGCTTTTTGCGTCTTCTCGGCGTCGAACGCGAGCCGCTCGCGCAGCTCCACGTGCGCCGAGGCGACGTTGCAGCCGATGGCGCGGAGGTTCATTTCGGGCCCCCGATCGCGAACGGGTGCGAGGCCACCAGCGCCACCAGCAGCAGCCCGAACGCGCCGACCGAGAACAGCGCGAGCCGCCGGGCCGGGACGTGGACCGCGTACCGCAGGTACAGCAGCACGAGGAACAGGACCCACAGCCCGGCCACCGACAGCACCTTCACCGAGAGCCAGTTCTCCCCGAGCGCGTGACTGTGTTCGAGCAGGACCGTTCCCACGAGCAGCCCGGCTGTGAGCATCGGGAACGCGACGTTCAGCGCCCGCCGGTTCATGGTTTCGAGCCGCTCCAGGCTGAGCATCGGCACCACCGACCGCGGGCTCACCTTGTTCCGCAGCCGCCGCGCCTGGATCAGGTACATCACGCTCGCCAGGAAGCTGACGCTCACGCCGACCGACGCACAGAGGATCAAGAGGCCGTGGACGCCGCCCCAGAACCGCTCCCCGGCGGCCCACTGCGCGAGGTCGAACGCCGCGTACTCGGGCCTGACGCTGAGGAGCACCTTGGAGGTCGCGACCAGCCCGATGACGACCGGCAGCACGAACACGGCCCACGCCTGTTTCGCGTGGTGGACGGTGCCGTAGAAGTAGAACAGCGCGAGCACCCACGCGAGCAGCAGCACGGACCCGAACGGGACCGCGGGCGACGGGTGGTTCGCGAGCAGGTACGCCGAGTGCGCGAACAGCCCGGCGGCGCCGAACGCGAGGCCGGTCAGGCGCCACCCGCTCGCCGGCCACAGCAGCCGCCCCGTTTCCAGGAGGAACGCGCACAGGTAGCTGAGCCCGATGCAGTAGTGGTGGATGTGCT
>DASWYH010001077.1:0-3446 GCA_036405095.1 Gemmata sp.
TTCAACAATCGTCGCGGAACTCGGGTTGAACCGGATCAGACCCGCCGGACCGCTCGAAGCGTCGGCGTTCGCGCAGATGGGTGCGCTTGCGGCCAACCTCGTGCCGCTCGCGCTCGTCGTGTTGGGGCTGTCCACGACCGCGACGCGCGAGCGATCATCGGGGTACGCGCTCACAAGCGGGTTGGTGTTCGTCGTGACACTGACGGCGGGCTACGCGCTCGCCGTGGTGACCGCCGAGAAGCCCCTCAACGATACGGAGCTAACCCGGACCGCGCTCATCTTCGCAAGTGCCGCTGCGGTGTGGGCGCTGCTCTGGCTGTGGACCGAGTGGCGCATCCCCGGCGGTTACCCGCTCACCGTGCAGGTGCTGATCGGGTTCGGTGCGTTCGGTGCGCTGTGCTTCCTGCCCGGGGTGCAGGTCTTCGCGGCGCCGCATCTCCCACTTTCGGCCTCGTACCAGCCGCTCGCGCTGTTCGGCTGGTCGGTGCTCGTGTTGGTCATCGGCGCGGGCGTCTGGCACGCGCGCCGGGTGCAGCCCGAAGCCGTTTCGCTCGTGCTCGCGTTCGCCGGGCTTCTGGTGGGTGTACTGGTGGCGGCGAGCGTGCGCGGGTGGGACGAGCCCGGGAAATGGGTGTCGTTTCACGCGATGGCGTTCACGTGGGCGGGCGTCGGCGCGGCGTTCCTGGCGACGATCGCGCGTGTGCGGCTGAGCGCGTGGTGGCTCACGTGCTTCGCGGCGCTGCTCGTGTTGTGTGCGCTCCGCGCGGGGTGGGCGGACCCGTGGCGCCCGTGGGTGCCGTCTGGGCTGGCGCTGGCAGCGGCGGTGTACTTCGGTGCGGTCGCGCTTCGGACCCGCTCGGTCGGGTTCGCGAGCGGTTCGGGGCTGGTCGCGAACCTCGCCGTGATCTTCGTTTGGGTCGCCAAAGCGCCAGACTCCCGATTCGGGCTCGCCCTCGCGAACGCCGCCGGGCTCGGGCTCGCGGTTGCGGTCTGGACGCTGATCCGTATCCGGTTGCGCAGAACGGGCGCCAGCGCCCGCTGGCTCGAACCGCTCGATATCGCTCTGCTGCCGGCGTTCGTACTGCTCGTGCTCGGTCTGATCCCGACCTTCCAGGGCGAGCGCGACCCGCACCTCCTCACCTGGGGGGCGCTGGCGTTTGTCGCAGTGGCGTGTGCGGTCGGGTTGTGGGACCGGTCCGCGGCGCTCGCGCGTCCGGGGCTGTTCGCGGCGGGCGTTCTGGCTGTGCTCTTGACGGTGAGCGCGGCCGACGTGCGGGCCGTGTGGAACGTCCCGGCGACCGCGCTGGCGCTCGCCGGGTACGCGCTCGGGGCGTCGTGTGTGGCGCGGGTGCTCGCGCGCCGCCCGGCGCCGGTTCTCGGGATGTCGGAAAGCGGGGATTCGTGGCGGTGGCTCCTGAGCGCGGCTCAACTTGTCGCCGTCGGGGCTTCCGCCCTCGGGCTGCGCACGGGGTTGGTGGCCCCCGAGTTCCTCTCACGGTGCGCGAACCCGGGCGGCGCGGTGCTCCTCGCGGCGAGCTTTGCAGTTCTGGCGCGCGTCTTCCAGGGCGCAGCCCGCGCCGCCCTCCAAACGACCAGCGCCGCGCTTGCAGTGTGGGCGCTGGTGGCGCTCGGGTGTGCGCTCCCGGACCCGGACACCGCGCACGTCTGGCTGCACCGCGGCGCGTGGGCGTTCGTGGCTCTGGCGGTTGCGGCAGTGCTCGGGAGCGAGACCGCGGCGCGGTGCGGCGAGAGCTGGAACCGGGCGGTTCGGAACGTCGCCGGGGGGGCAGCGGGCGCCGCGCTCGTGGTGCTGTGCCTCAACTTGCTCCAGCAGGTGCCGCTGTTCGACCCGGCGAAGCGGCACACGCCGCTGGGGCGCGAATCGGCGCTCGCGATGCTCGGCGGCATCGCCGGGCTGATGTTCCTGGCCCTGCGGTTCGCTCTCAAACGGGGGCGCGACCCGTTCGAGCTGCGCCCGGCGCGCCGGACCGCATATGTGTACCTCGCCGAAGTGCTGGTCGTGCTGTTCTTCTTGCAGATCAAGTTCAACGTGCCCGAACTCTTTATGGGCGACCTCGCGAAGCTGTGGACGTTCGCGGTGATGGCACTCGCCTACGCGGGGATCGGGCTGGCGGAGCTGTTCGAGCGGCGGAAGGTCGAGGTGCTCGCGCTCCCGCTGCGCCGGACGGGGGTACTGCTGCCGCTGGTGCCGCTGCTCGCGTTCTGGGCGAAGCCCCCGGCGGTCGTGTCGGAGTTCGCGCGCGACACCGCGCCCGGGCTCGGGCCGCTCCTCGGCTACCTCGAAAAGCTCCCGCAGCACTTCGACACTTACGCCTGGCTCTGGTTCCTGGCCGGGGGCGTTTACGGGCTGGTCGCGCTGTCGAAGCGGTCGTTCGGGTGGGCGCTGCTGGCGGCGCTGGCGACGAACGCAGCGCTGTGGTCCCTGCTCGCGCACGGCGGCGTGCCGTTCTTCGTTCACCCGCAGGCGTGGGTGATCCCGCTCGCGCTCATCGTGCTGGTGTCCGAACACATCAACCGGCGGCGCTTGAGTGACGAGGTCTCGAACGCGATGCGCTACGCCGGCGTTGCGATGATCTACGTCGCGTCGGCAGCGGACATGTTCATCGCGGGCGTGGGCGCGTCGATGTGGCTCCCGGTGGTGCTCGCGGTGCTCTGTGTGCTGGGGGTGCTGGGCGGTATCCTGCTCCGGGTCCGCGCGTTCATCTATCTCGGGGTCGGGTTCCTCCTGCTCGACATCTTCTCGATGATCTGGCACGCGGCCGTGAACCTGCAACAGACGTGGGTGTGGTACGCCTCGGGGATCGTGCTGGGCGTGGTGGTGCTGGCCCTGTTCGCGTACCTGGAGAAGCGCCGAACGCCCGGCTCCAGGGAAGAGGCGGAAGGCGATTGATCCGCGGCCCGGCGGGTCGGCCGCCCGATCCTCGGCACCGCCGGGCCGCCGGCCTGAGCCACAGCTCCGCTCCGCTCCCGGCGCGCATCAACTGCTGGTCGTTGACGCCCGGTGCCGGCGCGGGTAGCCTCCACTCCGCTCCCCTTCACGCTCCCCAGGTGCGATCATGCCCCGGTCCCTCGTGGTCCTGGCCCTCGCCGCTGTTCTGCTCGGCGCCGCCCCGGCACGGGCGCAGGGCCTGAAGAGGATCACTATCAGCGGCGTGGATCAGAAGATCGACCCCGACGCCAAGACCCTCGACCTGGGCGGCACTGCGGTGACAAACGCGGGGCTCAAGGAACTCGCCGCGCTCAAGAACCTCACCGCGCTCGACCTTCGCAACACGTGGGTGACCGACGCGGGGCTGAAGGAACTCGCCGCGCTCAAAGGGCTCAGGGAACTCACCCTCCGCTACACGCCGGTGACCGACGCGGGGATGAAGGAACTCGCCGCACTCCCGAACCTCACCACGCTCAACCTGGGCGCCACCGCGGTG
>DASWYH010001078.1:0-3478 GCA_036405095.1 Gemmata sp.
GCGAGGAGGAACCCGCGGTGCTGGTACGCGAGCGCGGTCAGGTTCGAGTCCGCATCGTGCCCCGGGAGCATCGTCGGTTTCGTCCCCTCAGGTCCGGTCGGCCCGGCCTGACAGTCCCAGATGCACACCACCGGCCCGCCGCCGGTCGCGAGGTAGCGCGAGGTGAAGTCCCACGCCAGCTCCCGCACCTTCGTCTTGTAGCCCCACATCTGAAGGTCACGGGCCGCGTCGAAGTACCAGAAGTGAACCGTGGAGTCCTGGTTCCCGTGGGCGAGGATCTTACCGTCAGGCGACCATGCTATCGCGAGCGGCGAGCCCTTCCACGCCAGCAACTTCACCGGCTCCGTGCCCGCGAACGGGTCGTAGGTCGTGGCCGCGCCGTAGGCAAGTAGCGTCAGGAGGTTGGTGCCCGGGCGCCACTTCAGATCCATTACGGTGCCCGTCTGCGGCGGCAACTCCCGCACGAGTTCGCCGCCCGCGCTCCAGACCCGGGCCTTCTTCCCGGCCGCGGTCGCGAGGTACTGGCCCGACGGGTGCCACACCACCTTCTCCGCCCACGACGCGCCGGCGTCGAGCGCCTTCACCTCCGCGCCGGTCGCGGTGTCCCACACGCGGACCTTGTTGTCCTGCCCCACCGAGGCGAGCAAGGAGCCGCCGGGCTGCCACGCGATCGCGGCCGTGCCGAACCCGTGCCCCTTCAGTTCGTGCCGTTTGAGGCCGGTCGTGGCGTCGAGAACGGTGATCGGCCCGCTGACCGCCGCCGCCGCGAGCCGCGAGCCGTCCGGGGACCACGCGAGATCGACGACGTGGTCCGGTGTGGGCGCGGTCCACACGGGTCGGAGACGGTTCTCGGCCTTGCCGAAGAGGTTGATGCGAGCCATAGGCGCAATCGAAAGGGGAAAGGGAAAAGGCCAAAAGGAGGGCGAAGGCAGCCGGCAACACGAGGGCGACGCAGCGCCCCGCGCCACCCCGTTTCGATTTCAGGACTTCAGGACGCAAGCGCTACGGGCGTTTGACTTTCAATCGGGCCACGCGGCGCCCCAGCGTGCGACAGGTTCGCGACCCCTCGGGATCACACCAAGCAACTCTTGAAACCTTCTGTCAGGGCGTCGCGATCGAGGTTGCGCCCGATGAAGATGAGCTTGTTCGAGCGCGGCGTTTTGCCCCACGGCTTGTCGAGTTTGCCGTCGAACAGCATGTGAACGCCCTGGAATACAAAGCGGTTCGGCTCGTTCTTGATGCTCAGCACGCCCTTCATGCGGAAGATGTCCGGCCCCTTCGCCTGGAGCAATTCGCTCATCCACTTGTTCAACTTCTTCGCGTCCAGTTCGCCCGCGACCGTGATGCCTACGCTCGACACCGACGAGTCGTGAACGTGGTCCGGCGCCTCTTCTTCGTGCAACTTCAGCGCGTGCGTCTTGCCGTGTTCGTGTTCGTGTTCGTGGTCACAGTGCCCGTGCGCGTGATCGCAGTGCGAGTGGTCCTTGCCGTCGTGGTCGTGGTCGTGCTCGTGCTCGCAGTGCCCGTGATCGTGGTCGCAGTGCGAATGGTCCTTGTGCTCGCCGTCGTGGTCGTGCTCGTGTTTGTGACCGCCGTCTTTGAGGAAATCGGGTTCGTGTTCGATGATGCGATCGAGGTCGAAGCCCTTCACGTTGAGCACGTTGTCGAGGCTGATGGACGAGTTCTGCGTGCGGTGGATTTTGGCGGTCACGTTCATCTTGCGGATCAGCTTTTCGAGCTTGTCCAGTTCCTGCGGGGTCACGAGGTCGGCCTTGTTGAGCAGAATCACGTCCGCGAACGCGATCTGCTCCTGCACCTCGTGCGAGTCCCAGTGCAGCAGCACGTGCTTCGAGTCCACCAGCGTGACGATGCCGTCGATGGTGGTCTTCGATTGCACCTCATCGTCCATGAAGAACGTCTGCGCGACCGGCCCGGGGTCGGCCATGCCGGTGGTCTCGATGAGGATGTAGTCGAACTTGTCCCGGCGCTTCATCAGGTTGCCGAGGATGCGGATCAGGTCGCCGCGGACGGTGCAGCAGATGCACCCGTTGTTCATCTCGAAGATCTCTTCTTCCGAGTTGATGACCAGGTCCTGATCGACGCCGATCTCGCCGAACTCGTTCTCGATGACGGCGATGCGCTTGCCGTGTTGGGCCGTGAGGATGTGGTTCAGCAGGGTGGTTTTCCCGGCCCCGAGGAAGCCGGTGAGAACGGTGACGGGCACACGGTCGGTCGCGGTAGCTGCCATCGGTGTCTCCTGTTCCGGAAGGGTGACAGGGGAATTGTACCAGTCCGGACCCGGGCGCGAAGGTTCGTGGGCGGGGGGCGCACAAAAACAGGGCGCCCGGCCGGATCGCTCCTGCACCGGACGCCCCGCCAGCGGAAGGGCAGGGAACGACCCCGCCCGTGGGTAAACGAGGGGAACTGCGGGCACTTGCGCCGCTGACGGGACGCCCGGCTCATACGTGCCGGAGCGCCTCGATCGGATCGAGCTTCGCGGCCCGCCACGCGGGGTACAGCCCGAACACCATCCCCACGAGGATCGACACCCCGACCGACAGGAAGATCGAGAGGACGTGCAGTTTCGCGGGCAACCGCACCTCGGACGCGAACCAGTTCGTGGATCGGAGCAGCTCCCACACGGCGGGCACGCAGTACACCGACAGGATCCCGATTGCGGCCCCGAGCAACCCGCCGATGGTCGTCTGGACGACGGCTTCTACCAGGAACTGCATGATGATGTCCTTGCGCTTCGCCCCGAGCGCCCGGCGGATGCCGATCTCGCGGGTCCGCTCGGTCACCGTTGCGAGCATGATGTTCATGATCCCGATCCCGCCCACGAAAAGCGAGATGAACGCGATCACCCCCATCAGCATCGTGAACCGGCTCTGCGCGCGCTCGGCCTCTTCGAGCTTGTCCAGCGGCACCGTCACCGCGTAATCCTTCTTCGGGTGCTTCTGGTCCAGCATCCGCTTGACCTCGTTGCCGACGGCCTGGACCTTGGCGCGACCGGCCGGGGTATCGACCTCGGCGTCCACGGTCATCGTGACCTGGCTGTACTCCACCTTCTCGGCGCTCCGCGACCCGGCCGAGCGAACGAAGATCACCTCGCCGAACCGGCGCCGGCTCGTGCGGATCGGAATGTAGATGTCGCGGTTGAAGTCCTCGGCGGCCTGGCTCCCGCCGCTCCCCCCGGTCGGCATCCGGTTCTTCAGAACCCCGACCACGACGAAGAAGTGGCTCCGCATGTTGACCGTCTGACCGATCGGGTCCTCGTACGGGAACAGCTTGTCGGCCGCCTCGGCGCCGAGCACGCAGTAGTTCTCCAGGTCGCTGTCATCGTTCTCGGTGAGGAACCGGCCGCGGGACAGTTCGAGCTTGTTCACCTGCTGGTAGTCGGGCGTGGTGCCGATCACGCGCGCGTTCACGATCCGGTCGAGGTACCGGGCCTCGGTCGGGAACACGCGCATGGGTACGA
>DASWYH010001079.1:0-2869 GCA_036405095.1 Gemmata sp.
AGCCCCGCGCACTACGACGACGTGCTGACGATCCGCACCACCGTCACCCGCACCTCGCCGGTGCGCCTCGAACACAAGTACGAGGTGTTCCGCGACCGCACGATGATCGCCGAGGGGCTGACCACTCTCGCGTGCGTCGGCCGCGACGGGAAGCTGCGCGAGATGCCCGTGTGGCTCGCCGAGACCAAATGAGTCCGAAACTCGAAGGACGAGATCCGTAACCGGGCGATCGGAATCGCGGGGGAGCTGGCGGGCGCTTCCGTTTCGGGCTTCCTGCTTCAGCTTTCGAGTTTCCCTGGAGGAGTTGTGCGCCGGTTCTGGATACATCAGGTGCTGCCGCTGGCGTTCGCCGCGGTGCCGGTGCTGGCCGCGGCGCTGGTGTTCGTCGCGGTGCCCGCCGACGCGCGCCGCGACTACCTCGCGCGCGTCGCCGAGTCCCCCATCGACTGGATCATCCTCGCCATCGGGTTCACCCTGTTCACCGTGCAGACGTGGTTCGCGTGGCGCGCGATGCGGTGGCAGGAGACCGATTTCGACCTCAAGGCCGACCGGTGGCTCGGGCACCTGTGCCAGGCCGCCGAGTGGTTCCCGCTCCTGGGGTTGATCGGGACCGTCGCGGCCATCCTCCAGACGTTCAACTCGATCACCCCGGGTTCCAACCCGACCCCCCAGGAGATCATCCGCAAGTACGCCCCCGCTATCACCGCTACGGGCGGCGGGCTGTACATGGCGTTCATCAACATCCTGCCGGTGTGGGTGGTCGCGATCGGGCGCGACCTGATCCGCGCGCTCGCCGGGGTCGCGAGCCCCCTTGTGCCGCCCGGGGGCAAGCCGTGATTACTCCCCCCCGGCGCTCCGTCACAAGGTTCTTCGTCCCGTTCATCGACGTTCTCATCCTGCTGTTCGGCATCTTCCTGCTGATGCCGTTCGTCAGCGGCACGCCCGCCAGCGAAGCGCCTGAAACGAAACCCGCCGCGCCCAAAGAGGCGCTCCCCGAGGACGTGCGCGAGCTCCAGCGCCAACTGACCGAGGCCCGCGACCGACTGTTGCGTTTGGAGAAAGCCGCCCAGGCACGTCTCACGGACCGGCTGGTGGTCCGCGTGCTGCACACCGACCGCAAAGACGGCACGCTGTACTACTTCGACCCGGACCGGCAAGAAATTCGCACCGAGGCCGGTGCCCAGCGGTTGATCGCCCACCAAAAAACACTCGCGAGCAAGTCGGGCGGAGTGAAGGACGTGTTCTTCCTGATCCTGTACCCGGAGAACCCGCTCGGGTTCCCGACCAAGAAACAGGAAGACCAGATCCACCACTGGTTCCGCGACGTGCCGCACGAGTTCCAGTGATCGCTGGGACAGTCATTCTGGGGAGCGCGGCCGTCCCGGCCGCTCGTAAACCCTCCGTGCGCGAACTCGGTTCCTGACGAGGTGCCCCCTGGGACCGCGGCCGTCCCGGCCGCTCTTCATAACGAAGGAAATTAACGAGCGGGCACCGAGCCATTGATTCGCGTTCCGTTTGTGCCTGTTTTGGCTGTATTTTGTGCCGCAGACACAAAACAGACGCAATCAGCCGGACAGTGTGTCAGGCAAGTGCCCGGTTGTAATGTCGGTTCCTGTAACGAGTCGCGACCACCAGGAAGCGGGGCAACGTCTCCCGCTCCCTGGGGGTTGCGGCTCGTAAAAGTGACGGCTTCACTGGATTGGTTCACGAACTGGCGCTGCGGTGCTGCGGCCGGGACGGCCGCGGTCCCAGGGCCGAACTCGCTTGAACTCGGTTTGATCAGATGAGGCATTCCACATGCTCGCAGCACTTTTTGCCGACGGGTTCGCGTCCGGCGCCTCGAACAAGCTGGCCGAGTTCGTCATCAAGGGGCTGGCGGTGGGCGGCGGGTTCCTTCTCGGCTACTTCCTGGGCGGGTTCGTCGCCTGGGCGCTGGACCGGTGGGTGTTCGCGCACAGAGCGCCGGCCCAACTGAAGCGCCTGTGCGCGCTGCTCGGCGGTGTCGCGCTGGCGATCGCGGTCGCGCTGATCGTGTTCGGCTCCGGTGGCGGGGGGCTGTTCGGCGGGGGTGGTCCCGGCGACGCCAAGGGCACCGCGGGCGAAGACAAGGGTCAGCAACCGCCACCAGTGGCGCCGAAAGAAGAAACGAAAAGTCCGCCGCCGAAGATCGAACCGAAGGTCGATGTGAAGCCGACCCCGGGCGATGTGCGGATCTCGATCCTCGGCGGGGCCGACGTGCGCGACGGCAAGTTCTACATCATCGGCACGGACCCCACCCCGCGGACGCTGGACGAACTCAAGAAGGCGATCGCGGACCGCCCGAAGGAGCCGGGTCAAGAGGTGGTGCTGGTGTTCCGGTTCGCCAAGGAGCCGCTCTCGGACAGCCACCCCGAGATGAAGCGCCTCAGCGCGTGGGTGAAAGAGACCAAGCTGCTCAGCCGCTTCGAGTGACCCGCGGTGCGACCATGCCGACCGTTGACGCTCCGCCGCCAATCGATGTTCCCCGCGTGCTCCTGTTCGGGCACCGCGGGTCGGGCAAGTCCGCGCTGATCGGCGCGCTGCTCCGGGCCGGCGAAACGCAGGGCGAAGCGCTCCGCGGCGAGGTGGTTCACTCGTCCGACGAGTTGCCCCGCCTCCGGGACGCGGCTTACAGCGGACAGCTCGAACCGACCGGAACCGAACTCAAAAGCTTCACGATCAAGCTGCGCCCGTGGCGCGACGGCGCCCGCACCCTCATGGACCCGCTCACGGTCGTGCTCGACGACTGTGACGGGGCCGCCGCCGCGGCGCTGATCGAGCACCCGGAGCCGATCACCCAGCGCGCCCCGGGCAGCCCGCTCGCCCGCGCCGTGGTCGAAACCGACGCGAT
>DASWYH010001080.1:0-4635 GCA_036405095.1 Gemmata sp.
CGGTTGCCGTCCACCGGCCCCGCCGGACTCTACTCGAACCCGGCCGCACGCGCTGCCCGGTTGGAGTCGATCGGCAAAAGCGTAGCCTCCTTCGCCACACGCCACGCCACGCAGCGGGCAAGGTGCCCGCGGTCCCAGGGGAATCACGCCAACAACTCGCTTCGCACGCGCCCGGGGCCGCCGATCGGGTACGGTCGGCCCAGGCGGTCGTGGATCTCGGCCTGCGGGTCGATCCCAAGAACATGGAACAGGGTCGCGACAACGTCCTTCGGTGAGAACGGCGTTTCGGCCGCGGTCCCGCCGACGCGGTCCGTCTTGCCCACCACGCGGCCCTTTGCGAACCCGGCCCCCGCGAACAGCCCCGAATACGCTTGCGCCCAGTGGTCGCGCCCCCCGCCGGCCACGTTCTGCACCCGCGGCGTGCGCCCGTGCTCGCTCATCACCACGATCGCCGTGTCGGCCAGCATCCCGCGGGCGTCGAGGTCTTCGAGGAGGGTGGTGAGCGCGGCGTCCAGCCCCGGCCCGAGTTCGTCTTTCAGCCGCGGCGTCTGGTATACGTGGGTGTCCCACCCGGTGTTCACGAGGCCGTACTCGTCCCAGCACACGGTCACGAACTTCCCGCCCGCCTCGAGCAACCGCCGGGCCGCCAGGCACGACTGCCCGAACAGCGTCATGCCGTAGCGGTCGCGCAGCTTTTCGGGCTCGCGCTGCACGTCGAGCGCGTCGCGCAGTTTGCTGGAGGTGAGGACCGCGCGGGCCAGCGCCCGGTGCCGGTCGAACGGCGTCGCTTCGGCGCGCGAATCGGCGGTCCGCCGGGCCGCGTCGAGCTGATCGAGAAGGGACGTGCGCGCGTTGAGCCGATCGAGGGTGATGGACTCGTCCGGCCTCACCGCCTCGAATCGGTCCGTGGGGAGGATGCCGGCGTAAGGGTCCGAGACGGTCTTGGTGGGCGTCTTGGGGTCGCCGGAGTCGCGGAGTATTTCGCGGGTCCCCTTCGCGCGGAACTCGGCCCACACGGTGTCATACGCCGGCCCGAGGAACCCGCCGAACGGCCCCGGGCGCGACGGCCCGCGCTTCGAGCCGAACGGGAACGGGAACCAGTAGTTCCGCGGCACCTCCGGCGCCTTCGAGTCCGCCTTCGCGCCCAGGTAGTCCACCACCGAGCCGATGAACGGCCAGTGCCGCGGGTCGCGCACGTTCCCTTCGAGGGGCAGGTCGGTGGTGGGGACGCCGGTGAACGCGAACGCGGTCCCGTGAATCGGGGTGTTGTGCGTCAGGGACCGCAGGACCGTGACCCGATCGAGCCGCTGCGCGAGCTTGGGGAAGATCTCCCCCACCCGCACGCCCGAGAGCGCGGTCGGGATGGACCCGAGCGCCCCGCGGATCTCCGCCGGCGCGTCGGGCTTGGGGTCGAACGTGTCGATCTGACTCGGCGAGCCCCACAGGTACAGGAGGATGCACCGCTTCGCACTGCCGAACCCGTTCGCGCCCGGCGCCCCGGCGGCCGGCGCCGCCGCCCGGGACCAACCGGCGAGCGACAGGCCGAGGGGGCTGAGCGCGCCGACGTGGAGCAGGTCGCGGCGGGTCAGGCCGTCGCAGAACACCTTTTTCGAGCCCAGGATGCGGAGCATGGAGAGCCTTCCGTCGAGCGATTTCTGTTGTGCCGGCGCCGGGTCACGTGTTCTGGAACAGGACGTCCATCGGGGTGCCCGGGCACACGCGCGTCGGGCGGTTCAGCGCGTCGCGGATCTCGCTCTCCGGATCGACCCCGAGCGCGCGGTAGATCGTGGCCCCGATGTCGAACGGCGTGTACGGCGTTGTGACCGGCGCGGTGCCGCTGCGGTCGGACCTCCCAATCACGCGCCCGCCCACCACCCCGCCGCCGGCGAACAGCCCCGAGTACACCCGAGCCCAGTGGTCGCGACCCGCGATCGTCTGCCCCGGCAGCGTGGACACCTTCGGCGTGCGCCCGAACTCGCCCGACACTACCACGAAGGTCTCGCGTAGCATCCCGAGCGCGTCCAGTTCGTCCACCAGGGCCGCGAGCGACTGGTCGAGCCACGGGAGCAGCCGGTTCTTGAGCTTGCCCCAGTTATCAACGTGCGTGTCCCAGCTCTGCACGATACCCATGTTGGCCTGAACGATCGGCACCCCGCTCTGGATCAGCCGGCGCGCGAGCAGCAGCGACTGCCCGAACGGGTTACGGCCGTAACGCTCGCGGACCTTGACGGGCTCGTTTTCGAGGCGGAACGCGCCCGCGACGCGGCCCGAGCCGAGCAGCTCGAAGGCGCGGGTCTGGTGCTCGCGGAACGTGGGGTCGCCGGTGCCGGCCGGTTCGAGGCGATCCAGGAGCCCGCGCCGCTGTTCGACGCGCGCGGGGTCGGTGCCGGCGGGCAGGGCGAACGCATCCATCTTGAAGTTCGGCGCGTTCGGGTCCTGGGTGACCAGCATCGGGTCGTTGTTCGGCCCGAGGAACCCGGCGTGCTGACCGGGCCACGTGAGCGGCCCCTCGATCAGCGCGTGCGGCAGCACCACGCCGTTGGGGATGCCGTCCTTCCGCGGGCGCAGGTGGTTCAGACCGGCGGCGTAACACGGCCAGTCGCGGCGCGAGAGCACGTTGTCGAGGTCGGTCTGCCGCTGGTTCGGCATGGGCGCCCCGGTGAGCAGCCGGTGCGTGCCCGGGAGGTGCCCGTTCTCGCCGTGCGACAGCGACCGCACCAGCGCCCAGTGCTTCATGCGGGCCGCGAGGAGCGGGAGGTGCTCGCAAATCTGGATGCCGGGAACAGCGGTCGCGCGCGGCGCGAACTCGCCGCGCACCTCGCTCGGCGCCTCCGGCTTCATGTCGAGCGAGTCGAGGTGACTCAGCCCGCCGGTGAGGTTCACGAGGATGACCCGTTTCGCCGTGCTCCCCCCGGCGGCGGCCCCGGCGCGGGGGAGCGCCAGACCAACGGCGGCCCCGGCGCCGAGTTTGAGGAAGTCGCGGCGAGCGAGCATCGAAAGTAGGGACATTGCGACTCCAACCGGAGGCGTAGGGAGGCAGGGAGCGTATTGGTGGGAACTCAACTCTACCACGAAACCCGCGCCGGGAGCAACCGCCGATTCCGGCATTCCGGCAACGCGGTTCTTTCGGCACGGGGGTCGCTCCGGGGCTCACCAGCCGGTCCGGTCGGGCGTTCGTTCCGCGCCGGTGTCGGTGTCCGCGCGAGCAACCGAAGCGCGTACAGTCGGACCGCGTATCAGTTCACGATCCGTTGCAGCAAGCGCGTTCTCCGGCGCAGAAAATCGCCTCGCGGGGCCGTGGTCCCGGCCTGCTGGCCCGGTTCCGCGTGAGCCGTAGCCCCTTCGTGCGATTCCTGTTTGAGCAGCTCCAAGACATTTCGGTCGTCGCACCCGGCGTCCTGGAGCGCGTCGGCCAGTATGGGGCAAACCGTTTCGTCTGTCAGTGCTTGCTTGGCCAGTTCGATAACGGTGCTGGTGAACCAGGCATCGTCGAGCGGGGTTTCACCCTTGATGAGGTAGCCGCGGGGCTTCACGAGGGCCTTGATGCTGCCCTTCTGGCCCTGCTTGCCTTCGGAGATGAGCCCCCGTTTGCGGAGGGCTCGCGTGTGGCTGTAAAACGTGTCGGTCCGGTCCCGCCGTTCGGTCCGGATGCTGTTGGCCGTGCGTCCCTCGTGGAGCGCCTGGAGGGTTTCGGCCTGCCGCCAGTTGACGCACGGGAGATCGCTCTCGTTGGGCTTCGTCATGTCGCGTGTCACCTCCGAACGGTTCCGCTCCACTCCCGGCGGACACCACACTCATCGCGAACTGCACCAAACGAGGGCCGAACAAGAACTCACCGGCGCAACCGCGACGCCTGTGACACCCACAAACGCCAAGTGCGGTGCCGAACCCAATCACGCGTCTGGAGCCGGCGCCGCGCCGGGTTCGGTGGTCGTATTCGTCCCGTGGTTCCCGGCATCATTTAACGGGTCCGGCTTCGGCAACTCTTGATTTGCAACGAGACGATCGCGTAATCTCTGGGCTATCGCGCGCAGCTCGGGTGGTGCGTCGCCCATGTCGATCACCGCCGTGTAATCGGCAACCGCCCGCCCCACATCACCCGGCTCATCGCGCCGGGCGTAAACCATGCCCCGGTTGAAGTGGGCTTGGGCGAGTTGCTCGGGTGGTGCGTCGCCCATGTCGATCACCGCCGTGTAATCGGCAACCGCCTGCCCCACATCGCCCGGCTCACCTCGCCGGGCGTAAACCATACCCCGGTTGGCCCGGGCTCGCGCGCGCGGCTCGGGTGGTGCGTCGCCCATGTCGATCACCGCCGTGTAATCGGCAACCGCCCGCCCCGCATCGCCCGGCTCACCTCGCCGGCGGTAAGTGACGCCACGGTTGACGAAGGCCTTCGCGCGTGGCTCGGGTGGTGCGTCGGTCATGTCGATCACCGCCGTGTAGTCGGCAACCGCTCGCTCCAAGTCGCCCGGCTCACCACGCTGACTGTAAACAAAGCCCCGGCGGAACACAGCGAGCGCGCGCTCACCGGGTTCCAGGTATGGGCCGTTGCCGACGACAAATTCGAGATGCGGAAGGGCCTCCTTGTAGTTCTTGCTGAAGTAGAGGTCCGATGCGGTCGCGAACCGCTGGCGC
>DASWYH010001081.1:0-2595 GCA_036405095.1 Gemmata sp.
GCCGGCACCTCACGGGGCTCCACGGCCTCCAGAGTCAGAACCGCCCGGCGGCTCGTCGGCGGGCGCCCCGCGCCACCGGCCAACTGGGCGTAAAGGGCGCGCAACTGTTCGACGAGGGAGCCCTTGCGGGGCGGGTTGGGCGTGCGAATCAATTCTCTCAACGGGAGATGGTTCAGGGACAACCCGTCCCTGAGTGCAGGGGACGTGCCCCAGCACCGGAACGCATGTTCCCGCGCTGGCGAACAGATATCAATCTTGATTTCTCATTTCTTTTCGACCTTTGCGCCCGTTGAATTGAACGGCTCTGGCATCGGGTCGTTTGACCTGGGGATTGCGCCCGACGAGGGGCGCGCAAGAAGCCTACCGAACGGTACTCGGAGAGCGGGCAGCGAGTGAACTGCCGAGCGTCAAGTTGACCGGGGTCGATGTGGAATGGCGCCGTTGGCCCCTTGGGGCGACCGACCCAAGCGCCGGAAGCGCGGATACGGCAATACGGTTGGCGGGCCACCGGATTCCCGCAACGCCGCGGCGTGCGTGAATTGCGTGTGTCAGGGCTTCACAGGCGGCAGCAAGCGCGCGCCGCGCTCGCTGGTAGAGGGCATCGGGGGCGGGAGTTCTTCCGTACCCGGCGGGAGCGCGGACGGCACACCCGGCGGAGGCATTTCCGGGAACAGCGGTTGCCGACCGCCGGCGCCCCCCGGAGGCACCACCGGCACACTCGACCCCCGACCTCCCGGCGCGGGCTGCGGGAACGGGAGCACGTTGTCACCGTTTCTGGGGCGGCGCGGGAGCGGTACGCGCACGCTCACATCCCGATCGGCTTCAAACGCGCGCCCGTCGGCGGTGGTGAGCCGCACCGCGATGCGGACACGGTCCCACGAAGGCGGGGTCTGCCACGGCACCGCGACGAAGTACCCGGTGCTGATCAACCCGCTCTTCCAGGTGCCGCGCAGCTTTTCGGCCGGAACTTCCCACGACCCGATGAGGCTCTTCAAGCCCTCGGGGGAGATCTCCCACGCCGCGACCTGCACGCGCCCCGGAACCTTGATCGCGGAACCGTCCTCGTCTTTGGGCACGATGACGACCATCAGTCCCTCGTCGCCGGGGGCGCCGTCTTCATCGACGCCCCCCGTGCCGCGCGCGAGGGCGATTTCTTTGACCGGGTAGAACGGCCCGCCCCCGGCCCCCCCGCCGGGGTGCGGACCCGTGGCCGGGGCCAGGCGCTGCGAACTTTCATAAGCGCGGAGGAGGTTCCGCGACTGTTCGAGCGCGGCCCGGGTGTCGGCCAGTTCGCGCTCGCGGGTGCGGAGTTCGGCCTCGATCAGGTCGTAACGGTTGTTGGACTTGCAGCCGGCAGAAAGGGTAACGTGCGCGGCGAGCAGGGCGCCGAGCAGCCACCGAACGGGCACCCGCGAGCGGTGCCGCGTCGTTCGCTTCGGTGGTGTGTGGCTCGTTTGCATCCTGCTCACTGCACACGGTATGCGGACCACTAATCCGCTGTCGGGCGGCTGGCCGCGATGGTCTCCGCGGGCATCCGCTCCAGAACCTTGTCGATCAGACCGAACTCGCGGGCCTCCTGCGCGGACATGAAGTTGTCGCGGTCGGTGCCCTTGAGGATCTTGTCCACTGACTGGCCGCAGTGGTCGGCCATCAGCTTGTTCAACGTTTCTTTCGTGCGGAGGAACTCTTTCGCGTGGATCAGGATCTCTTCCGCGGTGCCCTCGCTCCCCGCGCTGGGCTGGTGGATCATCACCCGGGCGTGGGGCAGCGCGAAGCGCTTGCCCTTGGTGCCGGCGGTCAGGAGCATGGCGCCCATGCTGGCGGCCTGACCGATGCAGTACGTGGCCACGTCGCACGTGATGAACTGCATGGTGTCGTAGATCGCCATGCCCGCGGTCACGCTCCCGCCGGGGCTGTTGATGTAGAGGCTGATGTCGCGCTTCGGGTCCTCGAACTGGAGGTACAGCATCTGCGCGACGATCAGGTTCGCCATGTCGTCCTGGACGACGCCCTGCATGAAGATGATGCGGTCCTTCAGCAGGCGGCTGTAGATGTCGTAGGCCCGTTCTTCGCGGCCCCGGCTCTCCACAACGATCGGTACGAGCGGCATAGTCGACCCTCTGTGCGGGCCGCCGCAGCCTCTAATATCGGGCCGGCGGCTCGCGGGTGATTTGGGGTGAACGCGGAATGCGGGGCGCGGGACGCGGGGCGCGGGCTCAGAACCCGGAGCGCCGGACCGGTCGGTACGGCTGACCCGGCTTCGCGCCCGCCCCGGGCCGCGCGGCGGACTACTTCTTGGGTTCGGGGCGGACCAGCACCTCGTCCACGAGCCCGAACGCCTTGGCCTCGTCGGCGTGGTAGTACTTGTCGCGGTCGGTCTCCCGCGCGATCACGTCGACCGGCTGGCCGCAGTGCTTCGCGAGGATCTCGTTCAGCCGGGACCGCTCGCGCAGGATCTCGTTGGCCTGGATCTCGATGTCCGACACCTGCCCGCCGACCTGCCCGTACGGCTGGTGGATCATCACCTTCGAGTTGGGCATCGCGTACCGCTTCTTGGGGCTCCCGGCGGCCAGGAGCACCGCCGCGCCGCTGGCC